>CALCCH010000715.1 GCA_937899855.1 uncultured Saprospirales bacterium
GGTTGGTGAACGATGGAGGGGCTTTCCAATTCGGTGACGGTGGCCGTTTGCCGGTCGGTTTCGGTGGTGATACGGATTTCCTGTCCCATCCCAATTTCATCCATGTCAAAGTATTCGTTGAGGATATGCAGGTCAGAGGCACTGGCTTCTTCCTTGATGACGACGGTGGTTTCGGCGAACAGTTCATCCTGGTACTGACGCTTGACTTGAGCGGTGCTGATGTGGGATGCGAATAGGAGCAGCAGGGCTCCCACGGCGGAGGTGGAGGGTTTTTTCATTGGGATTACAATTTGTTTTAACGGAGCATTTAAGCCCGTCACAGAAACTTAAAAAAGGTCCTACATATGTTCAAACTCAGTTGTTGTTACGCATCCCAAGGGAAATTCGTTGCGTTGGACCAGCCCTAATTTTGCCAGTCAATAGTATTTTTTTGGCGCTGTCTTCGTGGGTCCCTGAGGGAAGAAAAAAGTCCCGAATTTTCTTAGTGAAAATTCGGGACCCCATCTTAGGTAAAATCCTCAGCGTGGGAGGGACATTTACCGATTCTTAGCGACTCGGAAGGTCTTGGTCTTGCCCGACTCGGAGTACGTCACCCGGATGTAGTAGAGGCCATTGTGGGCAATCTGCGACAGATCGAGTTCTACATTTTCCCGACCCTTTACCAGTTGGTAGCTACCCAGCAGTTGTCCCGTGGGGCTAAAGACTTCCACCAAACCATCGGATTCCCAATCCTGCAGGGGACTCAGGGTGATTTGATCCCGGAAGGGGTTGGGGAAAATTTCGGCCATCACCTCGTCACTCACAATGACCTGGACCAGGTTGGAATACACCACTCCGGTCCGGGGGCTCACCACGCGGATGCGGTACTGATTGGCGCCCAAGCGGGCGCCGTTGTCCTTGTATTGATAGTAATTGGTCTGTAGCTCATCGCGTTTGCCCGTTTCCTGCCCGATTTCGCTCCAGAACACCCCGTCTAGCGAGCGCTCCACAAAGAAATTATAGGCATCCAACTCGGGACCCATTTCCCATTCCAGCATCACATCCTCCCCATCGACGACGTAGGCGGCCAGGCCCAGGTCACCACCGTTGATGGGAGCCGGACAATCCGCAGGATCTTTCACGCAGACCTTCACCGTATTGGATTCCAGGTAATCGGGGCAATCCAAACGGCGTACGCAGCGGATGAAGTAAGTCGTTTGCGTAAGCGGGCCCGGTTGGAAATTGGGCGCATCGGGTGCACCGGGGATGGGCTTCCAGAAATTGGTATCGAAGGGAACGTCCACGATAGAGGACATCCACAAGTATTCAATCGGCCCGACCCCACCCGTTGGGAAACGGATGTTGATGATCTCGAAGGGCGTTTCACCCGGGCAAATATCCGGCTGCTGTCCCGCACTGGCAATTTCGCCACCGTCGCCGTCAAAATTGATACAGATCGGGCGGATTCCCGCGTCGATGGTCAAGTCGTCGGGCTGACCGTAGGTAACGGTAAACGGATCGGTTTTGCCACTGTCGGGGTTGGCGTCGCTGTCGAGGCTGTCGTCACCGCCCTGGTTGACACCGGTAAAGGTCCAGTCCTGGGGCAGGTTCATAAACGAGATGATAAATTCACCCGGCGGTACGCATTCCAGGAGGTAGGCCCCATCGGCGTCGGTGCTGTCTTCCATCACGAGCTGATCATCCGCCGTACAGAAAACATCGTCGGGTCCCGCACTCAACAGTTTGACCTGTACCCCTTCTACACCCACTTCATCGGGGTCTTGGATGCCATTGTGGTTTTCATCAAACCATACAAAATCACCCAGATTGCTACAGAGGAAGAAGCCCGCATCTAAAGTCGGATTGTATTCCCCGGACATTAGGGTCACGAATTGCGTCATGCCACCCATCGCGGGATCGGCATCGCTATCGCGCGTATCGTCGCCAAAATTGGGCCGCGTCGGACTGTAACCGGCGGGCGTTTCAAAGGTTACTTTGTAGGTACCCGGTAGCAAACCGTCAAACATGTACATGCCGTCGGCATCGGTCGTCATCATCCGCATGACCGGCGTACCATTGTCGCCCGTGCCGTTGAGCGTTACGTTTACCCCACCAATGGGCATGGGGATATTTTCTTGGATACCATCTTGATCTCTGTCTTCCCAGGTAAAATCACCGAGTTTGGCGGGATCTTCCAGCGTCACCGAAGCCTCACAAGAACAACCGTTGACGTCGGTAACCGTCACCGTGTAGGTGCCGGCACTCAGGCCGGTGGCCTCCTGCGTGGTTTGGCCATCGCTCCACAGATAGCTAAAGGGAGCCGTTCCGCCCGAGGGCATCACCGATGCCGAACCGTCCGAACCCCCCACAGTACAGATGTCTAACCCCTCAAAGTAGCACGACGTCACCTCCGCGGTACACGGACCGAGTTCGGGGAAAACGTCGACTTGCGCATCGTCCGTGGCGGTACAGCCATTTTCGTCCGTCACTTGGACGGTAATGGTATAAGTGCCGGGCATCATCATCATGTAAGTGGGAGAGGGGCTGGTGGGATCGTCAAAGCTGCCTCCCGTGGCGGTCCACAGGTAGCTCAGGCCATTGCCCGTTGCCGTCGCCGAGAAATCGACCGAAATCGGACCGCAAGAAGCGGCACTCTGGGGGTCGATGCTGACCGTTGGGCCAGCGGTGACCGTCACTTGGATCGAGGCACTATCGGTACAGCCATTTCCGTCCGTTACTTCTACCGTAATGGTGTAGGTGCCGGGCATCATCATGGTGTAAACCGGATTGGGAATCGTAGCGTCGTCAAAGCTGCCACCGGTAGCCGTCCAGCTGTAGCTCAGTCCGGTTCCCGTGGCGCTTGCGGTGAGTTGGAGTCCCTCGCCGGGGCAAACGCTCTGATCGCCCGAGGGCATGATGCTGACGTCGGGAGCGGGGTTGATGGTCACCGTCGTCGAGGCGCTGGTCGAGCAGCCATTGGCGTAGGTCACCTCCACCGTAATGGTGTAAGTACCGGGCATCATCATGGTGTAGGTAGGCGTGGCACT
>CALCCH010000716.1 GCA_937899855.1 uncultured Saprospirales bacterium
GTCTGGTGTTCTGAGGTGTGCTCTTCCGAGCTGGATCTGGGTGCCGGGGATGTGTCTTTGGTGTCTCTCGGTATCGTGTGATGTGAGGGTGGGGAGGCGGAAGAGGTGCAGGCCGTTTAGGCTATCCAAGCCGCTGAGGGCGCCGAGGTCGGCCAGTTGGGGGCTTTCCCAGATATCCAGTTGGCCGACTTCGCGGAGGCTGTCGAGGCCGGTGAGGTGGGAAAGGGAAAGCTGGGTCAGGCGCAGGGTGCCTCCCACCCGCCGCAATGGGGCCAGGGGCCGCAGGTCGGTGATGGAGTCGCGCAGGGTGAGGTCGCCCTCCAGGTGGGTACTGTTGGGAAAATCCTGCCGGATTTGTTCCAGCTCGCTTTGGGAATGGATTACCAGGGAGCCGCTCGGGCAATCCTGGGCGCTGAGGGTAGTACTGCTGAGGAGGGCGAGGAGCCAGAGGCGAAATAGATTAGACATGTTGCTGCGTTTGTGGTTGGGCGAGGGGTATTTATTACCCGTTCCCCAAGAAAGCCAAGGGTAACCTTTTTTTCCTCATTTTTTCTCCTTGCGGAGGTAACCAATTCTGTATCACCGCGTAACACACTAAAGTCCGTCGCTCACGAACCCCCTCCCTTCACCGATACAAGCACCTCGTGGACGGCGATCGGAGTTCCCATCTACCGACTTCCCAATTACCGTTTTACCGCTCCTCCGCGTGGCGAACCGCCCTTCGTACGGCCCCGCCTATCCGGAACCGAAGCTCCATTAGACTACCGTATCCGCCGCTTGCCCCGCGCAATCCGGCCTTGACGCTCGTTGCCCGATTTGACACTACGTGACGCTGTAAATCCTTCTTGTTGTTCTTTTCCCTTGGTTTGACCATGAAAAAAATAATGACCCTTCCCCAACTCGCCATCCTCCTCGGCCTCCTCACCACGGCCACCACCACCCTGGCCCAGCCCGGCATCTGCCAACTGGCCTGTAACGACTCCATCCAGGTCGCCCTGGGCCTGACCTGCACCACCGAAATCCTTCCCGACGACCTGCTGGAGGGCAACCTCGACCCCGATTGCCTCGGCCCCCTGGAGGTACGCCTCTTCGATGCCCAGGACAACTTGATCCCCAGCAGCCCCCGGGTCGATGATACCTACGAAGGGCAGGTGCTGCGCGCCGTCCTGATCGATCTCAATTCCACCAACTTTTGCGAAGTCCAACTGCGCATCGAGGACCAGTATGTTACCCCGCTTACCAGCAGCGCACTACAAGTCACCTGTGGCACCGCCCTCGGGCCTCGTTTGCCCCTGAGCAATCCCCCCGTCCCCGCTTTTGAGGTGCTCGACACCTGCCAATCGGTATTGCTCAATATTAGCAGTCCCGGCAGCCTGGCCGACCTCTACCTCGACCTGCAAATCAGCCACCCCCGCATCGGCGACTTATCGGCCCAGCTGACCAGTCCCGGTGGGATTGCGGTCGACCTGTGGGGCAACGCGGGGACTTGGGCGGCTTGTACCGATGCCGGTTTGTGGGTGCGTTTGACAGCGGCGGCCCGACGAAGCTACGCCGACTTTGAGAGCGATTGCGGCGCGGGTGACAGCTACCGGGCCGAAGGCGACCTCCGTACCTGGCTGGACGATAGCGTTTCCGGGAATTGGACCTTTACCCTGTGCAACAGCAGCGCCAGCAGTAGCGCCCGTGTCGACCTGCTCCAACTGGGGATCGATACCAGCGCCACCGCCATTCCCTTTCCCCTACCTGCGGGCACCACCATCAGCCAGAATCCGTCCCAACAAGTGACCAATAGCTACACCCTCCCCGATTTTGACAATTGCAGCCCCGCGGAATTGCGTTTTAGCGACCTCCTCGAGGACCAAAGCTGTACCGACAGCATCGCCCAATTGCTGTTCCGCACCTGGACCCTCAGCGATGCCTACGGCAACCAAAGCAGCACCACGGATACCTTTGCCCTCCGGCGCCTGCCCCCCGGTTCGATTGATTTCCCTCCCAACTACGACGCGTTAGAAGCGCCCACCCTGGATTGTGCCGAGCGAAGTCCCAGCCCCGGTACCAGTCCCGTTCCCAACTTGGGTTGGAACACTTTGCACAACGGTCACCAATAGCCCTTTGACCAAATTTACACTGCCCCCAATGCCGGTATCCAGCAGAGGTTTGGCACGCGGGAACAACGCGCGCATGGCAGCGAGTCGATCAGATTTGATTTTGATGACCTGCGCATCGACGTCTGCTCGGCGGGGGCCAGTACGGCTTGTTTTAAAATCTTGCGCACCTGGACCGTTACCGAAAATTGCTCGGGCCAGACCTTTAGCCACCAGCAGACCATCGTGGTGGCCGACGACGAGGCCCCCCTGCTCTCGGGCCTTGCCGACTTGACGATTAGCACCGACGCCCACGGCTGTACAGCCAATTGGGACGCGACGATTCCCATACTCACCGACAATTGTAATCCCCTCACGAACCTGAGCTATGCGCTACAATCCAGTGCCGGTGACGTCCGTTACGATCCGGTGCTGGATCGGTTCCGCATTGAGCAATTGCCCCCGGGCGAGCACGCGATTGTGTACACTGCCTCCGACTGCTGTGGCAACGTTCGGACGCAGACGGTGCTGCTGCCCGTAGCGGACCAGGTGCCCCCGGTGGCCACCTGCGTGTCGGTGGTGACCAGCTCTTTGACCATCGACGGTACGGTGCGGGTGGGGCCGGAAAGTTTTAACGATCTGAGTACGGACAATTGTGGTCCGCTGTTTTACAAGGTCATCCGCCAGGAGGATTTGTTGGGGACTGCGGACGGCTCGAATGCCAATCAGGATGCGACCCCTTGTGAGGTCCGCAACGGGGACGATTCGGGTACCCGTTTTGGCAATCAGGTGTGGTTTGACGATTACGTTTATTTCTGCTGTGAGGACGTGGGGCAAAACGACCGGATGGTGGTCTTGCGCGTGTTTGATCGCGATCCGGGTGCGGGGCCAGTAGCACCGCAGCGGATGCAGCCCGGTGGTGATCTGGCGGGCCATTTCAACGACTGTATGACGCAGGTTTTGGTGGCGGATAAATTGGGACCGCAGGTCTTTTGTCCGGCCGATGTGACTTTGGATTGCAGCCTGGATCCGACGGATTTGACTTTGACGGGGACGGCAACGGGTTTTGACAACTGTTCTTTGGATACGCTTTTTTTTGAAGACCAGAGCAACGTCAACGTATGCGGGGTGGGGAGCCTGGCGCGAATCTGGACGGTCCGGGATCACAGCGGTCGTACGGCTTCTTGTGTCCAGACGATCACCCTGCTGGATACGACGCCGCCCGTGGTGACCTTTCCACCCAGCCCCATCACGGTGGAATGCGGGCAGGAATTTGACTTGAACATTACCGGACAGCCCGAAGTGGTAGACGACTGCGCCCTTTACGGCATCAACCGGCGGGACGAGTTGCACCTCTTTGCGGATTCCTGTTTGCAAAAGATCGTACGAATTTGGACGGTGATGAATTTTTGTTCCTCCGAAATGTTCAGCAGCGTTCAGGTCATCAAGATTGAAGATACCACCCCGCCGAGCATCAGCAATCCCCCCGCCGACCTCACCGTCGACTGCGATGCCATTCCCAGCCCCGTAGCGCCCGACTTTAGCGCTGCCTGCGACGAGGCCCAACAAATTGACTTTAGCGACACCAACAGCGGAGGCACTTGCGTGGACGAATAGGAAATCGTCCGCACCTGGACGGCCACCGACGACTGTCTCAACAGCAGTACGGTCGTCCAACGGATTACGGTGGTCGACACCACGGCCCCCCAAATTCTCAACGTACCCGCCGACCTGACCCTGGAGTGCGACCAAGTCGCCCCTTCCGCCAACCCCACCACCAGCGACAATTGCGATCCTATGGTGGACCTCAACTTACGCGAAGATACCCTGGTCGGCAACTGCGCCAACAATTTTACCCTCGTCCGCACCTGGACGGCCACCGATGATTGTGGCAACGTCCAACGTGCGACCCAAAGCCTGAGTTTTGAGGATACGACCCCTCCCGTCTTTCTGGTCGTTCCTCGGGATACCAGCCTATCCTGTGAGGAGGCCATCCCAACCGATTTTACCCTGGCCAACGACAATTGCGACCCCGCGGTCGACCTGCAACTGTCCGAACAAATCATCCCGGGAGCTTGCGCGGCCGAACAAACGATCATTCGCACCTGGACCGCTACCGATGCTTGTGCCAACCAAAGCAGTACGAGCCAAACCATTACCATTAGCGATTTGGTAGCTCCCGAATTGAGCGACCTCCCCCTCGACCTGACCCTGGAATGCGACCAGCCCCTGCCCACCGACCAACCCACGGCCAGCGACAACTGCGATCCC
>CALCCH010000717.1 GCA_937899855.1 uncultured Saprospirales bacterium
TCCCCTTTCCAAACCGGCGATGGCAACCTCATGCTGTGGGCCACCACCTTTGGCAGCGCCGAGGGAGGCACCTGGAAGCTGGATTTTTTACGCTACGGCATGCTCCGGGTGGCGGGCAAGGATGCCATGCAGTACTACGGCCAATCCATCGACCACCTGCTGGCGGGCCACCTGATCGACGCCGCCCTCCAAGCTGATATGCTGGCCGTCCTCTACCAACCCATTCCCGAACTTTGGCGCTACCGGGCCCACCTGCCCATGGAACAGCACATCCAAAAGATCCGGGATACGATTGACCAATTGTATACCTTACCGGTCTCTCTCGAAACGGTCCCCAACCAACCGCAACTCCTGGCCGTTTACCTCGACAACGTCCGAGGCCAAGTGCTGCCCTTCGTCCGCTACCAAACGACCACCGCGATTGAGCAAACCGCCCTCATCCGAACGGAAATTGCCCGCGTACACGAGGCCGTTGGCGAGCTCTTCCCCGGTTTTGTCGAGAACAATGCCAAGATCGGTTACGTCGCCTACGGAGGCAATCCCGAAGCGGCCGATACGCCGTATCACTTGTATTTTATGGAGCAGGAAGCAGCGCCGCTAGAGTAGCGACAGGGGGGAGCCCTGGCCTTCCGCCGTGGTGGCCATCCCCGCCGGAGCGATGCCTTCCGAACGGGGGAAGCGAAGCAAAAAGGTACTTCCCTCCCGGCGTTGACTGTCTACCGAAATGGTGCCCCCCCAATTCTCCACAATCTTGCGGCAGATCGCCAGGCCCAACCCGGATCCTTCGTAGGCACCGCGATGGTGCAGCCGCTGGAAGAGTTCGAAAATCCGTTGGTGATAGGCCGCCTCAATCCCGATACCGTTGTCCCGTACCCGGAGGAGCAAGGCCCCCTCCTCCTCCAGCAGGTCGATTTCAATGACCTTGAGGCTTTGCTCGTTGTAGCTCACGGCATTTTCAAACAGGTTTTTGAAGAGCAACTCCACGTGCCGCGGATGGGCCCGAATACTCGGTAAATCCGCCTTGCGAATCAACTGGACTGCGTCCTTGGGAAAGTGTCTTTTTACTTTTTCGGTCTTCCACTCATCCACCACGCGATTGAGTTCCACCCATTCGGGCAGGGAAACCTGGTTGAGGTTGGCGTACTCTTGCAGGTTTTCAATCAGGGTGTACATCTGCTTGGTATTTTGCGTGATAAAGGCCAGGTATTCCGCCTCCTGGGTCCGGGGACGGAGGTGGAGTTTGCGTTCCAGCAACTTGGAAAAGCCTCTGATGTTGCGCAGGGGTTCCTTGAGGTCGTGGGAGGCGATGTAGGCAAAGCGCTCTTGCTCGTGGAGCGAGCGCTGCAATTCGCGGTTGGACCGCTCCAACTCCCCCGTACGTTGGCGTACCCGTTCCTCCAGCAATTGATGGCTCTTGTTTTTGTGGCGCAGGGCACCGACCAGAAGGGCAAAGAAGAGGATCAGCAAGAGGACTAGAACGCCAAAGGTCAAATTGAGCCAAGACTGTTGACGGATGATCGCTTGGTCTTTGGTCTGCTGGAGCCGCAGCAATTCATTTTCGGCCGTCCGCCGCTCCACTTGGTACTTGCGGTCCAGCTCGGCGAAGCGCTCCTGCTGCTCGGAGGAAAGGTAGGCTTGTATAAAAACGAGGTAATCTTGATTGGCCCGGTAGGCCTTTTCGTACTGGCCCGTGGCAGCGTAGGCCTCACTGATGGTCGCCAGCGATTTTTGAAGCGAGTAATCCTTGGCGTAGGCCGGCATGCGTTGCAATAGGTCATCGGATAGGGCAGCGGCACGTTCGGAAGCCCCTACCCGCAGGAGGTGGTCGATGAGATTGGCTTGCGCGGTCAGTTGCCCCGGCTCATCCGCCATATCGCGGGCTAGGTCTACGGCCTGTTCGAAGTAGCCGGTGGCTTCGGCCCATTTGCCCTCCCGCTCGTAGGCCCGCCCTAGGGATTGAACAACTTCGGCCAGGGACATGCGATCGCCCAGCTGGGTGGCCAGTCGGTAGGATTGTTGTTGGTAAATGAGGGCCCGTTCGTAGGCCTCCTCGGCTTCGTACACCAATCCCAGGTCGAGGGCGGCGGTGAGTTGGAGCCGTGGATCGCGGGACCGTTCGGCGATGGCGGCGGATTCTTTGAGGTAGCTAAGGCCATCTTCGTAGCCCAGTTGGGAGTAATAATGCAGCAGTCCAATATTGCTCATCACCTGACAGATACCCGTGGTATCCTGGGCTTCCTGCGCCAGGGTCAGGGCACGGTGATAGTAATCGAGGGAACCATCCAGATCGCCCTGGTACTGGGCGTAGAGTCCGAGGTCATTGAGGGCCGTGGCGTGGATGGTAGCGTCGCCGATGGAGGCCGCCAGGCGCCGGCTTTCCTCATTGAGGGCGATGGCTTGTTCCAGATCGCCGTCGAAGTCGTGAGAAACGGCCAGTACGTTGAGGGCGCGGGCTTTTCCGGCCGGGTCGCCCAGGGCCTCGGCCAGGTGGAGGGCCGCCGTAGCGTATTCGTACAAGCAGCCCGTTTCGCCCGCGTAGTACATCTCCCAAGCCAAATCGTTGAGGATTTGAACGCGGGAAGTATCCCGGTTGCTCATCGCCAGAACCTGACGCAAGCTATCGGTGGCTTGGTTTTGGGCAAGCAGACTGGATCCGGTGAAAAGGAGAAAAAAGCAGCAGCAACTCCAGGGGAG
>CALCCH010000718.1 GCA_937899855.1 uncultured Saprospirales bacterium
CGTCTCAAACCAATGCGCGGCCTGCGCCGCTTCGGCTTGACGAATGGCCTTGTCAGCGGCGAGCGGGCTGACACCGCCAGCGCCGCTAATACTCTGCAATTTGCCATCCGCATTGCGGTAGCCCCCAGCGATCGAAATCGCCTCGTCGACCCTGGAGCCTCACCTCAATGGGCCCTACACCCCCGACCTGGCCTGGCCCATTTCTGAATTCGCAACCGCCGTCCGAGAAAACGACTACCCCCCCACCCTCGAAGTCGGCCTCATTGGTTCCTGTACCAATTCCTCCTACGAGGACTTGACCCGGGCCGCTTCACTGGCGCAGCAAGCCAAAGACAAAAGACTCAAAGTAAAGTCGGAATTTACCATCACTCCCGGCTCGGAACAAATCCGCTACACCGTCGAGCGCGATGGCCTTCTCGTTACCTTAAACGAAATCGGCGGGGCGGGACTGGCCAATGCCTGTGGCCCCTGTATCGGACAGTGGGCCCGCCATACCGATGATCCCAACCGCAAGAATTCAATCATCACTTCCTTCAACCGCAACTTCTCCAAACGCAACGACGGCAACCCCCTCACCCACTCTTTCGTCGCCTCCCCCGAGATGGTCACCGCCATGGCCATCGCCGGAGACATGACCTTTAATCCCCTCACCGATACCCTGACCAACGAAGACGGGGAGCAGGTCAAGCTGGATCCGCCCACCGGGGTGGAACTCCCACCACTGGGTTTCGACGTGGAAGATGCGGGCTTTATCCCACCGGTGGTGGATGGTAGTCAGGTCGAGGTCGTCGTCAATCCCGATTCCAACCGCCTGCAATTGCTGACCCCTTTTGTCCCCATCACGCAGGACCAATTGCGGGGCATGCGCACCCTCATCAAGACCAAGGGCAAGTGTACGACCGACCACATTTCGATGGCGGGCCCCTGGCTAAAGTTCCGGGGACATTTGGAAAATATTTCCAATAACTGCTACATCGGCGCGGTCAATTATTTTAACGAGGATACCAATAATGTCTTCAATTCCGTGACCAGTGCCTTTGGCCCCGTCCCGGATTCGGCGCGTACCTATCAGCAGCAGGGCATTGGCACCGTAGTCTTTGGGGAGGAAAACCTCGGGGAGGGTTCTTCCCGCGAGCACGCCGCTATGGAGCCCCGTTTTCTGGGGGTGATGGCGGTTATCGTCAAATCCTTCGCCCGGATCCACGAGACCAATCTCAAAAAACAGGGCATGTTGGCCCTCACCTTCGTCAACCCCAGTGATTACGAACTGGTCCGTCAGGACGACGAGATCGACCTGCTCGGTTTTGACGAAATGGCGCCCGGTAAGCACCTGACCGTCGTCTTGCGTCATGCCGACGGTACGGAAGATCGCTTTGACGTAAAGCACAGCTACAACGAAGCCCAGATTGAGTGGGTACGAGCGGGGTCCGCACTCAATCACCTGCGTAAGGAAGCGGGGGTGGCCTAAGCACTGTACCCCCCCTTGCCCTCACGAACAAGGGGCATCACCCGTACCGATGGTGATGCCCCTTTTCTATTGATCACTCAGAACGAGCGCCTCACTTGCCCGCGTGTTCCTCGCGGAGCGCCCGCCGTAGAATTTTCCCCACGTTGGTTTTGGGAAGGTCTTCGCGAAACTCGATCTGGCGAGGTCGTTTGTAGCCCGTTAGATTTTCTTGGCAGAAGGCTTTTAACTCTTCCGCCGTGAGGCTATCGTCCTTTTTGACCACGCAAATTTTTACCACCTCACCCGACTTTTCGTCTGGGATACCGATGGCCGCCACCTCCAATACCTTGGGGTGAGCCGCGACGACGTCTTCCACCTCGTTGGGATAAACGTTGAAACCCGAGACGAGAATCATGTCTTTTTTGCGATCCACGATCTGGAAATAACCATCCTCGTGCATCTTGCCGATATCGCCCGTACACAGCCAGCCCTCGGTGGTGATGGTCTTTGCCGTTTCTTCGGGTCGATTGAAATAGCCCTTCATCACCTGGGGCCCGCGGATTTGAATTTCTCCGATTTCACCCACGCCAATGGCGGCTCCCCCATCATCGACGATGCGCATCTCGGTGGAGGGTAGGGGCAAGCCAATGGTACCAATCTTACCCGAGCCATCGATGGGGTTGACGCTGGCCACGGGCGAAGACTCGGTCATGCCGTAGCCCTCGGCGAGGGGCGAGCCCGTGACTTGTTGCCACTTCTCGGCGACGGCCCGTTGGACGGCCATTCCACCGCCGACGGTCACCCGCAGCTTGGAAAAGTCGAGTGCTTTAAACGCTTCGTTGTTGACCAATCCATTGAAGAGGGTATTTACTCCCGTCATGAGGGTGATGGGATAATCCTTGAAGGCCTTGATGATGGTCGACAGGTCGCGGGGGTTGACGATGAGTACGGTGAGGGTACCGATGCTCATCAGGGCGAGACAATTGACGGTGAAGGCAAAAATGTGGTACATCGGGAGGGGGGAAATGGCAATTTCTTTTTCTACTTCCAGGAAGGGCAACATGGCGGCGCGGATTTGCTGCATGTTGGCCACCAGGTTCTGGTTGGTGAGCATGGCTCCTTTGGAAAGGCCCGTCGTGCCGCCGGTGTACTGCAACAGGATGACCTCATCGGGCGTTCCTTGGTGACGGCGGAGTTGAAACTTTTTGCCCTGGCTGAGGGCTTCCTTAAAGTTGACGGTATTTTGCAGTTGGTGCTTGGGAACCATCCGTTTGATGTTGCGGACCGCAAAGTTGACGAGGGTCCCTTTAAAGGTCCCGAGTAATTCGCCGATGCTGGTGAGGATGACCGTTTTGATTTTGGTGTCCCCGATGATCTTTTCCAAATTGGCCGCAAAGTTCTCGGCGATGACGATGGCCTTGACCCCGGAGTCGGTAAACTGGTGGTGCATTTCACGGGGGGTGTACAGGGGGTTGGTGTTGACCACGACCAAGCCGGCGCGCAGGGCGCCGAAGAGGGCAATGGGATACTGCAACAGGTTGGGCATCATCAAGGCGATCTTGTCGCCCACCTCCAAGCCTCGCGATTGGAGGTAAGCCCCAAACTGGGCCGACAGCTTATCGATCTGGCGGAAGGTGAGGGTTTTCCCCATACAGGCAAAAGCGGGTTTGTTGGGATATTTGTTAAAGGTTTCCTCCAGTAAGTCCGCCAGGGTGGCGTAGGCATCGACATCGATATTGGCGGGAATACCATTGGGATAGTGGGCGAGCCAGGGTCGGTTGTCAGTCATATTTCAATTGAATTGCAATTATTGGATGATTGTTGGGTGGACTAAAATTACGAATTTTTGCATTAATCCACGGGGTGCTAGCTGGGGCGGGGCAGCACGAGCTGGTCCCGTACAACTTTACTGGTGCCAATGCTTTCTATTTCCTCAAAAAAACCGTACTTTTGCCCCGCTAAAAATTATTTTTTCACCCCGTCCCAGCATTTTTGATGTTTGAGGACTACAAATATCGAGAGTCTTTCCTATGAGTGACGAAAAGAATCTCACCAATGAGGAGCAAGAAACCCCTCAGCAACCCACCGAGGAGACCACGGAAAATACCGAAACTACTCCTCCCGCCGCCGAAGAAACCGCGGCCAGTGAAACGGTAACCACCGAGGCGACCGAAGAAGCAAAGGAAGAAGTGACCGAAGCGGTTGCCGAAACCGCAGCCCCCGCCGCCGAAGTAGTCGAAGCTAGTGCCACCGAAACGCCCAGCACGGAGACTCCGCAGCCGGAAGCTCCTAAAGCGGAAGCTCCCAAAACGGAAGCCCCCACCGCCGCTACTCCAGCCGCCAAGACGGAAGAAGAAGAGGAGCTGGACCTGTCCGAGTTGTTGTCCGTATCCGGCGTAACGGGTACCGGCCACGCTGATTTCGACTGGTCCAACACTTCGCGTCGCAAGCTGCCCTACACCGAACAAGAAATCAAAGATTACCTGGTTCAATACGAATCGACGCTGAGCGCCGTAGCCGAAAATGACATCGTCAAAGGTAAGGTCGTAGCCATTCAGGATGGTGACGTTTTACTGGATGTCAACTTTAAGTCGGACGGCCTGATTCCGCTTTCCGAATTTCGCGACATGCCCGAACTCAAAGTGGGTGATGGCGTGGACGTGTACGTGGAGCTCCAGGAAGACGAACGCGGCCAGCTGGTCCTTTCCCGTCGTAAGGCCAAGCTCCTGCGGGCTTGGGAAAGCATCGTCGATTCCTACCACAATGGTACCATCATCAAAGGTACGGTGGTGAGCAAGACGAAAGGGGGATTGATCGTGGACGCCAGTGGTTTGGAGACCTTCCTGCCCGGTTCGCAAATCGACATCAAGCCCATCATCGATTACGATGCCTACGTTGGTAAAACGATGGAATTCAAGGTGGTCAAGATCAACGAAACCATCAAGAACGCCGTTGTTTCCCACAAGGCCCTCATCGAAAGCGATCTGGCCGAACAGCGCGAAGCCATCATCGCCAGCCTGGAAAAAGGACAGGTCCTCGAGGGCTAGGTCAAAAACATCACCGACATCGGTGCCTTCCTCGACCTCGGGGGCGTCGAAGGTCTGCTCTACATCACCGACATTTCTTGGGGACGGATTTCCCACCCCTCCGAAATCTTGGCCCTCAACCAAAAGATCAACGTTGTGGTACTCGATTTCGACGAAAACAAGAAGCGGATTTCGCTGGGTCTCAAGCAACTGCAACCCCACCCTTGGGAAGTGCTGGCCGAGACCATCCAGGAAGGTACTACGGTCAAGGGCCGAATCGTCAACATCGAAGATTACGGTGCTTTTCTCGAAATCATGCCGGGAGTCGAGGGCCTGATCCACGTATCGGAAGTTACCTGGAGCAACCAACCCATCAACGCTCGCGAATACTTCAAGCTGGGGCAGGAATACGAAGCCAAAGTGGTGACGATCGACCGCGAAGATCGCAAGATGTCGCTCAGTATCAAGCAATTGTCGCAGGATCCCTGGAGCGAAATCGAAAACGAATTCCCACTCGATAGCCGCCACACGGGGCTGGTTAAAAACCTCACGCCTTACGGGGTTTTTGTCGAACTGAAGGAAGGAATCGGCGGAATGGTTCACATCTCCGACCTGTCCTGGACCAAGCGTTTCTCCCACCCCTCGGAATTCACCAAGGTGGGCAACGACATCGAAGTGGTCATCCTCGACATCGACAAGTCGAACCGCAAACTGTCCCTGGGACACAAGCAGATCGAGGAGAATCCCTGGGATACCTTCGAAAACGTATTCCCCGTTGGTTCTTACCACGAGGCTACCCTGCTGCGCCGCGACGACCGCGGGGCCATTGTCCAATTGCCTTACGGGCTCGAAGCCTTTGCCCCCATCAAGCACATCCGCAAGGAAGATGGCAAGCTGGCGGAGGTCGATGAAGCACTGACCGTCAAGGTGATCGAATTCAACCGCGACGACAAGCGCATCCTCGTTTCTCACCTGCGCTACCTCGACGATATCCGTCGGGAAGCCGATGAGAGCGTCCGCAAAGACCGCGACAACCAACGCCAGAAAACGCGCAAGGCCATCAAGCAGCAGCAATCCAGTATGGAACGTTCGACGCTGGGTGAATTGGCGGGTTTTGCCTCGCTAAAGCAGCAGCTAGCTGCGGATGCAGCGCCCAAGAAGGAAGCGCCCAAGCCCGAAAAGGAAGCGCCCAAAGCGGAGGGAGACGACCTGAAGAAGATCGAGGGAATCGGTCCGAAGATCGCCGAACTGCTGGTGGCTGCCGAAGTCGCTACGTTCCAGCAACTGTCGGAGACGACGCCGGATCGCATCCGCGAGATTTTGACGGAGGCGGGAAGCCGCTACAAAGTACACGATCCCACGACTTGGCCCGAGCAAGCCAAACTGGCCGCCGCCGGGGAATGGGACAAATTGAAAGAATGGCAAGACAACCTCCAAGGAGGAAAGTAAGCCTTAAGAACTATAGCTGAGTAACGAAGCCCCGATCGGTTTTACCGAATCGGGGCTTTTTTCTTATCTTTTTGGCCCAAATCCTAGCGTATGAAAATGTTACTCTACCCCCTACTATCCCTGGCCTTTTGTGGCTGGGTGGCCTGTCAGTCCACGTCCGAACCGGATCAATCGACTTCCTCGGACGGCCCCCCCGTCATCAACCGCCTTATTCCCGCTGCGGAGCTCCGGGATTTGCTCACCCAAAACTCCGAGGTCCAGCTGATCGATGTGCGAACCGCCAAGGAGGTCAGCGGAGGCCACATCTCGGGAGCGGTCAACTACGATTTTTACAGCGGTGATTTTCGCCAACAACTCCAACAACTCGACCCGACGAAAACCACGGTCGTATATTGCAAGAGCGGGGGCCGCAGTGGCCGCACCCGTCAAATCCTCAAAAAGATGGGCTTCCGCGAGGTCTACGACCTGGAGGGAGGCTACCGCACCTGGTCGGCTCAACAATAAACTGGGCCGCTTTTCCAGGGGGGCTTTTTGCGCACCCCTCTTGAGAACCACTAAACAATATGTCCCTTGGGCTGTTTTCTTTGGCGTCAAAAAAAACGCAATACAAGGTGTCAGTAAAAATCATTGTTATCGGTTCAGGTTTTGCGGGTTTGTCCGCCGCTACTTGCCTCGCTCAGGAAGGACACGAGGTTACGATCTTGGAGAAAAACAGTGTGGCCGGAGGGCGCGCGCGCAAATTTGAAGCGGACGGCTTCGTATTCGACATGGGGCCCAGTTGGTACTGGATGCCCGAGGTCTTTGATGAATACTTCGAACGCTTTGGCAAAAAAACATCAGACTATTACGATCTCATTCGCCTCGATCCCTCCTACTCGATTTTCTTCGGTAAGGGCGAGGAGATGAAGGTACCGGCGGGGGTGGAAGCGCTCTGCACACTCTTCGAACAATACGAAAAAGGCAGTTCCGAAAAACTGCGACAATTTCTCAGTGAGGCCCAGTACAAATACGAGGTGGGGATGAAGGAATTCGTCCACAAACCCGGTCATTCCATTCTCGAATTTGCCGACCTGCGCGTGCTCAAAAGCTTGTTTCGACTGCAAATGTTTCAGTCGATGTCAAATCACGTTCGGGGGCTCTTCAAAAACAGCAAACTACGGCAGCTCCTCGAGTTTCCCGTACTCTTTCTCGGTGCAACGCCCAGCAACACGCCCGCCCTCTACAGTTTGATGAATTATGCCGATATGGCTCTGGGAACTTGGTACCCCCAGGGAGGCATGCATAAGATCATTGAAGGCATGTACCAATTGGCCGAAGAAATGGGCGTCAAAATTCACCTCAACCAGGAGGTCCAACAGATTTACGTGCCCAATGGACACGCCACTAAGGTGATTACCCAGGATCGGGAATACCCAGCCGATGTGGTTATTGGTGGGGCGGATTATCACCACATCGAGCAAAAACTCCTCCAACCCGAGCACCGGCGCTATTCGAGTGCCTACTGGGAAAAGCGGACCATGGCGCCCTCTTCCTTGCTCTTTTACTTGGGGGTCAACAAAAAACTGGAAGGTCTTCAGCACCACAACCTATTTTTTGACGAAGATTTTGAACAGCACGCCATCGAAATCTACGACGAGCCGCAGTGGCCCAGCAAACCCCTCTTCTACGTTTGCTGCAATTCCAAAACGGATCCGAGCGCCGCACCCGCTGGAATGGAAAACGTCTTTGTCCTCATTCCGCTAGCGCCCGATTTGGAGGATACCGAAGCACAACGGGAAAAGTACTACCAGATCGTCATGGAGCGTCTGGAGAAACACACGGGCCAAAGCATCCGCGATGCCGTGGTGTACAAACGTTCCTTTGCCCACCGCGATTTCGTCAAGGACTACCACGCCTTCAAAGGCAATGCCTACGGCTTGGCGAACACCCTGCTTCAGACGGCCTTCCTCAAGCCCAAGCTCAAAAGTAAAAAGGTGGCCAATTTGTTTTACACCGGCCAGCTGACGACTCCCGGTCCGGGGGTGCCGCCGTCCCTGATCTCCGGCCAAGTAGTGGCCCGCGAAGTCCAAAAATCGTTTCAACTCGTATAACTAAAGTATCAACCTTGATTCGCCATGATGACCTTGTACAACCAGACCTGCCAGGAATGTAGCCAGTTGATTACCAATCGCTACAGCACCTCTTTTTCCCTGGGTATCCGAGTGTTCGACAAATAATACCGCGGCCCCATTTACAGCATCTACGGTTTTGTTCGTTTTGCCGACGAGATTGTGGATACTTTTCACGATTATCCCAAGGCCAGCTTGCTGGAGAAATTTCGGCAGGACACCTACGCCGCCATCGAGGAAAAGATCAGCCTCAACCCCGTTTTGCAGTCCTTTCAGGAAGTCGTCTGGAAATACGACATCAATCGCGAGTTGATCGACGCTTTTTTGGACAGCATGGAGATGGACCTGTACTTCAACCGCTATCAGGACAGTTTGTACCAGCAGTACATTTATGGCTCCGCCGAGGTGGTGGGCCTGATGTGTCTCAAGGTGTTTTGTGAGGGAGATGCCGAGCGTTACGAATCACTCAAGGCTTCGGCGCGTAGCTTGGGTTCGGCCTTTCAAAAGATCAATTTCCTCCGCGACATGAAGAGCGATTTTGCCGAACGGGGGCGGGTTTATTTTCCGGGGGTCGATTTCAACAACTTTACCAACGAAGACAAAGTCCGGATCGAGAAGGACATCAAGGCCGATTTCGATCACGCTTACGAAGGCATCATCCGCCTCCCCGAGGGCGCGCGCTTTGGGGTCTACCTGGCCTACATGTACTACATCAACTTATTCAAGAAGATCAAACACGCTACGGCAGCGCGGGTCAAGCAAGAACGCATTCGAGTCAAGGACAGTCGGAAAATGTATTTGCTCTTTAGCTCGGCGGTCAAGAACCGGCTCAACTTGCTCTAAACCCTCCTTTTAATTACTTTTTTTGGAGGCGGACAATTTTCCATTTTTCCTCGCGTTTTTATCTATCCCGAGTGGCGCGAATACTGATACAAACGACTAGTGGAATCCTGGGGAAGCATACAAAATTTGCCATTTGTGCATTTGGCCAAATCACTCGATTTGGCAGCCCTTTTTTCCAAAATAAATACGCCAAAAAGCTTGGCAAATTCAAGTCCGCGTATTATCTTTGCATTCAGCTCGGAATGATAGAGTGGTCATATTTGAAGTAAGAAATCAAAGCGATCAAATGCGATTGCGAAAGATATTTGGACGGTGACTTGAGCGCACTCTGCGGAGTGACAACCGAGAAACTTTCCAGCAAGAAGTTCATTGACACTGATGGAGCAGCAAAGAGAAGTTTTTTACGAAAAACGG
>CALCCH010000719.1 GCA_937899855.1 uncultured Saprospirales bacterium
CCCAGCCAATTCCACCCGCTGGTGGACAAAAGCATTGGCCAGCGTCCAACGCAAGCGGGGCAGCAATTCCCGTTCCCAGAATATTTCCACCCCACTGGTCGTCGTCGGCCCCACACTAAAGAAGCCAAAGTCATTCGCCTCACTGTCCTCCCGCTTGTGGTAAAGGGCCGCCCGGATCAGCCACTGCGTCCCCTCCCAACTGTAGTCCAGGGACCACTGCTGGCTAGACTGTAGGGTAAAACCCGGGCTAAAATAATTGGGGTTGGCGTAGTTGTGATAGCGCCCGCCACTGAGTAGGAGGGATTGCTGATCGGTCCAGAAAAACTTTACCGCTACTTGCCAGCTTTGGTAAAAAGATTGTCCCCCACCCGGTACATTGCTCCGCCAACCCGCCGACAACAAGTACCGCTTTCCCGCACGCCACTGGGTGTAGGCGTAGGCCTCCCAATTGTGGTGCCCCAGTCTCCGCTGCGCAAAGTCGCGGGGCGCCTCGGGAGCAAAGGCGTAGTAATAACGGGGAAAACTGTCCCTAAAGGTCTGCTGGTGCCAATCGACGCTACTGCCGAATTGCCATTTCCAATCCTCCCCCAAAAACCACTGGTAATTGAGCGCCGTATAGGATTGGCGGGTCCGGTTGCGCGAGTGCAAATTGCCGTAGGCAAAGGCACTTTTGGAAAAATTCCAGGCGTGTTGGGCCGTCCAGACCCCATTCTCGGTACGCCGCTCCCAGTTGTTGACCACGAAGTAACGCTGCCGGGTCGATTCGGCGGGCCCGTCGTAAGAGGGGCGGGTGTTGTGATAAGTATAGCCCTCATCGATGGCGTAGTGGTAGCTGTTGAAGGAGGATTTTTCTCCCAGCGCTAGGTGGAGATTGAGCCCCACGTCGCGCGTGTGGAAGTCGCGGAGGCGGGGCAAATTGGGCCGGTTCAGCCCCAGATAGGCGGGCGCAAATTGCCAGTTGCCGTAAAGTTGGACAAAGGAACCCGAGGGTCCCAGTTGGCGCGCGAGGAAGGCCCCTAGATTGGCCAGGCTGGTCGATACCTGAACCTGTTCCCGCTCTAGCTGGTGATGGGTTTTGATGTCCACCAAGCCCGCACTGGTATTGCCGTAGGTCAGGGGGGGATTGCTAGCGTAAACGTACTGGCAGTCGATGATTTCGGGGTTAAAAAGGCTAAAAAAGCCCTGGTTGTTGAGCTGGCTGGCCCGCACCGGTTGGTAGATGGGTACGCCATTGAGGACCACCCGCGAGCGATCGGCGGCGCTCCCCCGTAGGGAAGGATTGGCCGATTCGTCGGTCGTCGTCGAGCTGGGCAGTACCGTAATGGCCTTGAGGGGGTCGCCCTGGGCTACCGGATTGAGGTAGATGTCCAGTTTTTCGAGTACCACCACCGAAAATTGTTCGGAAATGGGATCGGAGGCTTGGAGGAGGATGCTGGGCAAGAGCGCGGCACTGGTGCGGAGCTGGACCTCCAAGCGCCCCGATTCTGGCCAGTCGGCGAGGGGCCACTCGACCGTCTCGTATCCCAGGTAGGAAATGACGAGGGTATCGTGAGGATCGAGCTCGGTCAGGCGAAAGTGACCCTCCCAGTCGGTGATGACGCCCCGGCTGGGCGTCTGCTTGGGAAAGACGTTGGCGGCAAAAGCAGCCCGTCCCGCATCGTCACGAACGGTTCCACTCCATTCGGTCTGAGCGGGAAGCTGGGCTGCTAGCAAAAGTAGGATCGCTAAAAATCTTGGTTTCATCTTCCAATGAGTTGGCCAGCGAGCTGATTGAGGGGATAGCTATCGGGGAAAAGGCCCTGGGCTTGCTGGAAGGTTGCTTTGGCTTCCGCCCAGCGCTCACCCTTGATGTACCAACGAACGAGTAACTCGTAGGCCAGCTCCTTTCCCCAGGAAGGCAAGAACGCGTTTTCCACTTTTTGATCGGGCAGTGCAACGGCCCGTTGGAGGTGCCGCTCGACGATCTTCCCACCTCCGTAAATGGCGGGAGTGTAGTAGTCGTTGCTAGCCATCACGTAATGAGCACGCAGGTTGGTCGAATCGATGGCGAGGGCGTAGCCCACATTTTTCTTAGCCGCCCTCGACAATTGGATGGTTTTGGCCGTACTAAAGCGAATGGCAAAACCCTGCATCATGGCCAAAAGGGCGTAGTCCTCAGCATTCTTGCGGGGCAGTTCGTCCAACCAGTCGATCCCCCGTTGGAGGTGGCGGTTTGCCGCCTTTTCGTCCTCGCTTTTGAGGTGGTAAATGGCCCAGTAATACTGCAGGTAAGCGCTCCAGTAACGGACCAGGTTTTGGGGGCGTTCGGCGTAGGTACTTTCCAGCCGCTCGCTCAGACTTTGGAGGGCGGTGGCGTCTTGATCGATGATACAGCGGACGAAGGTCTGGTAAATTTTGTCTTCAATACCGACGAGTAGCGAATCGGAATTGGGGATTCGAGAAGTCTCCTCGTAGTGGGCCACTTGGGCCAGGTCGAGCTGGGGACCAGTAGAACAGGCTCCGCTCAACAGGAGTAAACAGGCAATAAAGTTCATCATGAGAAAAATGGATTTCATAAACTAGTTTAGATTATAAACTAAATAGGTAAAAAAATATAGCTGCCACGAGCTGGGGAAGTCGGCTTACTTGAGGTATTGCTTCATGGCTTCAACGTATTCCTCAAAAGCGGCGACCCCGGTTTTGGTAATTTCAACGGCGGAGTGCAGGTAGTTATTCAAAAAACCCTAGGTGCTCTTGAGGTAGCAGGCCTCCTC
>CALCCH010000720.1 GCA_937899855.1 uncultured Saprospirales bacterium
CCCAGGTCGTTGAGGTCGGCGGTACAGGGCGTACAGTCGTGACTGCCGGAGATGGGTAGGGTAGTGGGACAGGGCCCGGTGCTTTCGACGATGAAGAGGTAGCTGGCCTCATCGGGGAAGGGCGTAGAGGTGTAGGCATTGGTGGATACCACCTGTCCGTCGACGATAAAGGGAGGATTGCCGACGAGGTCAAAACTGACGGTGTAGCTGCCATTGTCGGGTGCGCAATCGGTCGTGAGATTGGCAAAGGTGAGGGGATCGGTGCTCCACGCTTCGAGGGTAAAGCGGGTGGTATCGACACAGCCGTTGGGATCGGTTTCGGTAAGGTCATAGCTGCCGGCGTTGCAATAGTCCTGTCCCTGATAATTGTAACAATCGCCGGGGCAAAGCCCAATGGTGCCCAGGTCGTTGAGGTCGGCGGTACAGGGCGTACAGTCGTGACTGCCGGAGATGGTGAGGGCGGAAGGACACTGCGTCAGGGAAGAAATATTGAAGGTAAAGGCCGAGCCGTCGGGAATGGGGGCGGAGGTGTAAAGATTGCCCCCCACAAAGTCACCATTGACGACAAAAGGTGGCGGCCCATCAATAAAGAGGTCGACGGTATAGCTGGCGTTGTCTGGGGCACATTGGTAAGCATCTATGAATACGAAGAGTACATCGTAGGGAATGACTTCGAGTAGGAAGCGGGTGGTGTCGACACAGCCGGTGCCGTCGGGCTCGGGAATGAGGTATTCTCCCGCCGCGCAATAATCCTGCCCCCCATAATTGTAGCAATCCCCTTCACAGACGCTAACCGTTCCCAAGTCGATCCGATCATTATCACAGGGCATACAGTCGAACGAGCCGCTGACCTGTTCAAAATAGGGACAGATGTCAAAGTTCTCCAACAAAAAGGAATAATCCTCCCCGTTGGGAATGGGATCGGAGGTATACGAACCATTGGTCCATTCGCCATTGATCCATACGTTCCAAGGGGGAAAGATGTCGAAGCTTACCGTGTAGCTTTGATTGTCGGGGCTACACTCGTGGGTGATGTTGGATACGATGATCTCTTCTATCCAAATGTGGTAAATGGTAAAGCGGTAGCGATTTTCACAACCACTCACCGGGTCGATTACCGGGATGTCGTAATCGCCTTCTCCACAGTAGTAGGACTGATTGGCTTCGAGGAAGTAACAATCCCACTCGCACACCTCGAAGACGCCCAAATTAAAGATCTCGGGTCGATCAATACCCAGGTTGAGAATGTCGTAGCCACAGTCGCCCTTGCACCAGTACTGGCTGGCACTACACAGCGTGGTCCCACAAAAATCGGAACACTCGGGCTCGCAGATCACCTCGCTGTTCCAGCGGTACTCCCGCCTCACCCCAACATCGCGAGAAGCCCCGTACGTACAGTCGCCACAAATGGCCGTCGCCGCCGGGCAGGGACAGTATACGTTTTGTCCCGCCGGATCGTACCAGAAAAACGAATCGGGAATGACGCCCCCGTACTGTGAGGGAATCCAGTCGACGCTTGTACTATCGGGGGGAATCAAAAAGGTGTAGCCAATTTCAACCGAAATTTGCTGGATGATGGTATCGTAAAAAACGCCGCTGCCCGTATCGGGAATCATGGGCAGGCCCATACAAGAGGTATCGACCGCGATCAGGGAATCGCTGTACACCGAGTCGATACAGCTACTGGGAGGATCAAAAGTGACGTCGATCGAGTAGTCGGTCGAATCGCCAATCACCGTGCTGCCGTCGGGGAGGTGCCAAACGAGGAAGGTAGCTACGATGACGAGCTCGGGACGCAGGCAGGCGCCGGCGGGAAGGGGGCAGTAGGGACTGAGCGGGGCCGGCTGGCCAATACCCAGTAGGGTGTCGCAGTCGCCCGGAGCGATTTCGCAGATGGGAGGTACGTAGGTGTAGGTTGCTACCTCGCCCTGGCAGACGAAATCGGGCCCGTCGATCTGTGCCGGACGGATCTCCCGGATGACGAATTCCGCCGTATCGGGAAGGGTGCCGGGATCGCCGGGGTGAATGCCAGCGAGAATGTCGACTTGAAACTGGCACTGGTCGTCGCCCTGTCCCGATACCAGCAGGTGATAGATGGCGCCGGGTTCGAGCCCCCCAACTAGGAGGTCGTACTGGGTGCTATCCGCCAAGACAATACAATCCCTCACCAGTTCGTAATCCTGGCAATCATCGGTTTGGAGAATGGCCATTTGGATGCCCTGATTGAGTTGGCAATTTCCGATGTTGAAGTGGAGGCTGATGCTATCCTCACAGGGCGAAAAGCGCAGCCAGCCCGGCTGCTCCATGGGGCAGCTGAGTTGGTTGGACAGGTCGCCGGGTAGGGCTTGGGGCCCATCGAGGGTCGACCCGCAGTAGCCATCGAGAAATTCTGCACAGAGGAGGGGCGCGTTTTCGCAATCGGCGCCGAGCTCAATGCCACTGTCGTTACAAATGGGATCATCAATCGTGACCGTCCAGCAGGCGTCGAGGACCAGGCAATTGCTGACCGCCACCGCGCAGACTTCTCCACCGAGATCGCCAAAGGTAATTTCGGCGCTAAAAGGATCGCCCGTGGTGGTGACAGTAGCCCCCGGTGGTACCGTCCACTGTACGACCCAACTGCTGGGATCGAGGTTGCAGACACAGGAGCAGCAACCATCATCCCCAAAATTGCCACAGGGATTGTACAAATCGCCGTTGGGGTTGAAGGTAAAGGTATGGGTAGAACCGGTTCCCACGGTACCCGGCCCACTGATGGTCGGTGGGTTGGGGTCGGGAATATAATTGGCGTAGACGATTTCCAGGCTGTATTCGCAAATGTCCCCCAAGTAGCCATCGATGACGAGGTAGTACATCCGCCCCCACTCCAGGTTATCGAGGGTGATGAAAATATCCTCTTGATACCCCACGCCCCGTTCGCAAAAGAGGTTATTGGGATTCAACCGACAGGCGGGACTCCCCAAGTCCCCTTCTAGGCCGTAGACTACCGCTTGCAGCCCTTGCGTTCCGGGAGGATTGACACAATTGCTGACGGACAGTCGGAGTTGGATGGCGTCGAACTTGGCGTAGAAGGCCAGCCACTGGGAATTGTGGGGGTCGGCGCAAAAACTGGGGCCGGTGTAAGGGTTGCTGAAGGGAGAGGTTTGAAAAGTATAACCATCGAGGCTACAGTTGATGATGGGGGCATCGAAGTAGATGGAACCCGGGATGGGGTTACAATCTTGTGCCCGGCTGGCGGGTATTAGCAACAAGCAAGCGAGCGCGAGTAGTACTAATCGTTTCATAAAATGGCTGTTTCGTTTTTCGTAAGTTAAATGAAGGATCATCCCCTGATGATTCCGGTCGAACAGCGGCGGATTAAGCGTACAGTTGGGAAATGGAAACGCGGCTACTGGCCAATGACTAATTTGCCCTGACCGATCAGTTGCCCTTCCCGTTCGAGTTGGAACACATAGAAACCCGGTGCGAGATTTTTTCGCTCAAAAGTGAAGGTCTGGTCCGTGAAATACTCGTTGCGAAGGAGGCGTCCCTGGGTGTCGTACAGTAGAAAACGGACGGGACGGGCGGCCGTGACCGACGGCGCAGCCTGTAGCTCAAAGGTGATGTGATCTACAAATGGATTGGGATAGTAACGCACCTGGAGTCCTTCCCCTACCTCTCCCGTACCGGTGGGATCGGTCATAAAGCCGTGGAGGAAGTTCTGCCCCACCAGGTGGAAGGTTTGGTTGGTGATGATGGGTTCGTTGTAATCGAAATAAATACCGGCGCGGTTAAAAATTTGGGTGCCGTTGGGATGGTCCCGCTTCTGCGAAATTTGGAATTTGACAAAGCCGTGCGACTCCAGTTCATTGGTCGTACTATCGGGTAGCAAAATATTATCAAAGGTAAATTGGAGGGCCCGATCGTTGAGCACCTGTACGGTGTAATCGTGACTGGCCACCCCGGCCCGCAAGCTCTCCAGATCGAGCTGGGTCGACAGGGTATCGCGAATCACCACCCGGAAAGCGGTATCGGTTCCGGTATTCTGGAAACGAATTAGGTATTCGATATCCGTATTGGGCAAAATAAAGTGCTCCTCGCTAAAGCCCTTGGGGAAGGCCAGTTTGTCGTTGGGATCAAAAGAGCCAATGCTCTCCTGGCAGTCGATGTCGACAAAGGGGTTGCCATCATTCTGCGGCAACTCAATCACGTGGCCCCTGCTAAAGGGAGCATCACCACAGCCCTCCACCGTCACCGAAGGCTCGTTGAGCCCGGGGTGGCCCTGACTCTGTTCGACCTCCATCCGCATCGTACCACCGGTCGACGGTACCTTGATCAGCGTATCCTGAGTAGCCAGTAAGTCGATTCCTCCGGTAAACAGCACGATCTGGTCCTCGACGATGATGTAGGCGCTAATCTCGTTCATGTCGCCCTGTCCGACATTGCGGACGCGGAAGACGATCGAATCTCCCTGGCAATTGCCCTGAAGGTCCAGGCTGGAACCATCCCAATCGGGATCGATGGGTTGGCAGATGGTGTCGGGGTAGATGGTCGCCTCCACGCAGTGGGTTTGTCCCGTCACGGTAGAATCGCAACTGAGCGTCGTGTACACCCGAAATTTTCCACACTCAAACAAGTCCAAATCACCCACCGCGAAGGTATACTGCTGGCCACTGTTGGAGTAGCTGAGACCGTGGCTGACCGAGTCGATGATGAGGTAGGGGTCAAAATCGATGCTTACCTGGGCATCCAGGGCGGCCTCGGTACCGCTGTTGCAGTATTCGACGTGGTAGGTATTGGGAAAGCAGCGCCGGAGAAAGGGCGTAGAAACGTTGATCGAGAGCAGTGGGCAGCTGATGTCCGGCTGCATGGGAACGTCGATCAGCAGGCTATCAAAAGGTCCGTTGAGGGGCGCGAAATAGTTGGGCTGGCAGGATTCCCAGTAGCTGTTGGGCGGCAGTACCCGAAGTTCGTAGTTGCCGTCGGGTAGGTGGAAGGCGTAGTTGCCCGCCGAATCGGTCAGGCTGTAGCGCTGGGCTGGCCCATTGACGGCCAGCAGCCAACCCGGAATGCCCGCTTCGGAGCTGGTGGCGGATGGTACGCAATCCACATTGAGGTCGCTAAATACATTGCCGTAGAGGACGTTGGAGAAAGCCACGCCCGTCGAGTCGGACTGAATCAGGTAAGCATCAGAGGCGCCCAAGCCGTAGCTAAAGGTATAACCCGCAATGGCGAAGGCGCCTCCGGGAAGGGTGCTGATGCTGTTGGTGCCATCCCCTAGCAGGCCACCAAAAGTTCGTTGCCATTCGAGGTTACCACTGGCGTCGGTTTTGAGGACGATTGGATTGCGGTTGGCATTGGCCGTGATGCGGCTTTCCCCCGTGATGAGGATGGCCCCACTGGCCGTCTCGACCAAGTCGCGACCGTTTTCAAAACCCGCTTCGGGATAAGCCTGCCACCACTGTTGCTCCAGGGCGGCATCCAATCGCTGCAAGAAGCCATCTTCCCGACTGTCGGTTCCGAGCTCCTGTAAGCCCGTGATCAGATAGCCCCCATCGCTGGTGGGAGCCATGCCGTAGCCCAGTTCGTTGTCGGTGCTCCCAAAGGTTTTTTCCGTTAGTAGACCTCCCGTATTGCTGTCCA
Source organism: uncultured Saprospirales bacterium (assembly GCA_937899855.1). Taxonomy (GTDB): domain Bacteria; phylum Bacteroidota; class Bacteroidia; order Chitinophagales; family Saprospiraceae; genus CALLVY01. Next base: position 5,623 of record CALCCH010000720.1, read on the forward strand.
CCTCCAGGAGGTAGACGTCGTAGCCTCCCGCTCCGATACTTCGGGTGTAGCCCGCCACCACCACGCGGTCCGTACCGTGGGTAGCCAGGGCGTAGGCATCCTCCGGCCGGTCGCCCCCAAAGCGGTAGCCCGCCTGTTGTTGCCCGGCGGCACTTACCCGCAGAAGGTACAAATCCGAGTCGGTATACTGGATACCGGAGCCATCGGTTCGGGCGACGATTTCGCTACCGCAGACCATAAAGTCACCGCTGGGCAGTTCGACGATGGCCCGACCCGCCAGCGAATCCTGGGTAGAAGTAAAGGTCCACAGTACGTTGCCCTGGAGGTCGGTTTTGACGACTAAAATTCGGGAGACGCTTTCCTGGACCGAAGTCCCCGCAATGATGAGGTGGTTGTCGCTAGTAAACTGGATGCTGCGACCGTATTCGGCGAAGAAGGGGCTGCCGATGGTGGTGGACCATTCCGTCTGTCCGTTGGCCTGGGTTTTGAAGAGATAGACATCCTGATCGCCATTGCCAAAACTGGCGGAATTCCCAACGACAAATTGCCCGCCATCGGGGGCGGCCAGCAGATCGCTAGCGGCGTCCAGACCGGCACCTCCGTAATTTTGCTCCCATCCTTGCCCGTAGAGACAGGGGGCTAGGAGCACTCCTAGGAGTAGGCACAAATATGTCTTGCAATTTGCCAAGGGGTGTAAGTTTAATGGTTTCCTGTCGTAATAAATATACCAAAAATCCGTTGACCCCCTCTTGAATGAAGGAGTAAAATGGCTGCCAAACGTCATTAGCGAACCATTTTACTTTCCTTCTCTCCGTGTGCGGAACAGAATTCAGGGTTGTATTAATAGCTTTTGATACGTTTTTGTCAATTGTAGTGTAAGTTTCCGGGTAATCTTTTAATTGATATTGTAAAGATGGGGGGAAATCCGTGGGGATTCATTTACAATGATGTTGAATTATCGGATTTTTTTATTTTACTTTTCATTATTAAAGTGTTGATTATCAGGGTATAAAAAGAATTTATTATCGAAATAAAATGACAAATTGATCGCTTTTTAACCAGTAAAAGAACACAAATTATACTTGGTGTTTTTGGGCTTTAGCGCGTAAAATATTTGGCAATTGGGAGTTGCCGACCTTTTCTATTTGGTGACGGTAAAAGAGGGTGGGGGCGGTTTGGCAAAGGGGAAGAGCAGTGGGTGGTTCTCGGAATTTTTTACCCAATATCCTCTGATAAGCCTTATATTATTGATCTTATCGCAGGTTTTAACTCGGAAAAAATACGATGGATAAAAACAAGCTCATCCTTTTATTGCGCACTTTTAGCAAAGAAGAATTTCGGCAGATGGCGCGTTTCGTCCGTTCCCCCATCTACAATCGCCACGAGTTGGTGATCGAACTGTTCCACTATCTCCGTCGGCAGATTGAAGGGAAAAAAAGCCCATCGACAAGCACAAGGTCCTCGAACACCTCTTTCCCGACTCCCCGGGCGACTTGCAGGAATTGCACCACCTGAGTTCGTACCTGTTGCGGGTGGCGGAGCAGTACCTGGCCTGGGCCGAATGGCAGAAAGACGAAAAGGATTGGGGAACTTACTTGCTGCGGGCCTACCGCAAACGGGGCCTGGACAAGCCCTTTCGGCAAAACCTAAAAAAAACGCGACGGCAACACGACAAGCAACAATTGCGCAACGCTACGTTTTACCGCCAGCAGTACCAACTCCAGTGGGAAGAACACAGCTACAGTGCTAGCCACGGCCGGAGCAAGGGCTTCCACTTCCAGGAGTTCTCCGATGCCCTCGATCAGTCTTTTTCGGCGGAAAAATTGAAAAATGCCTGCGCCCTCCTCAGCCACCAAGCCGTCAGCAAAGAAAAGTACGACATGGGCATCCTGGAGGCCGTCCTGCGTCACGTCAAGCAAAAAAACTGGATGACTTCCCCCGCCATTGCCCTACACTACCACAGCTGTCAAGCCCTGCTCGATGCCGACGACGACGACTCCTTCCAGGCCCTCAAGGCCCAACTCATCAACCAGCGCCAGTGCTTTACCCTCGACGAACTGCGCGATGCCCACCTGCTGGCCATCAACTGCTGTATCCGCCGCATCAACCTCCGCAAACCCGGCTACCTCCGCGAGGTCTTTGACCTCTACCGCTCCGGTCTGGAACTCGATCTTTTTCTCACCGACAACCAACTCTCGCCCTTCACCTACAACAACATCATCCTAGCCGGCCTCAAGCTCAACGAGTTCGATTGGGTCTTGATCTTTTTACAGAACTACCAGCAGTACCTCCCCGAAAGCCAGCGCCAAAGCTCCTACAGCTACAACCTGGCCCGTTACTACTACGAGCTCGGCGATTACCAGCAGGCCATGCCCCTGCTGATGCAAATGGAAAACGACGACCTGCTCCACAACCTCTCCGCCAAGAGCATGCTCGCCAAGATGTACTACGAACTACAGGAATACGATGCCCTCGACAGCCTACTCAATAGCTTCCGGACCTATATCTACCGCAAGGAAGTGAGTTACCACCGCGATTTTTACCTGCCCTTTATCGGCTTTATGAATCGCCTGGTCGCCCTGCGGCCTTACGATCGGAAGGGCAAGGAGAAACTGCGCCAGGAGGTAAGGGCCTCTCGGGCACCGGAAAAAGATTGGCTGTTGAAGCAGTTGGGCTGAGGCGAGGAAAGGAGGGAGGAAAAAGAGAAACCGGGGGCTGGATGGGTCCAGCCCCCGGTAAGGAAGAATGGGCCCTTATACGGCCTTCTCGGAGGCCAATACCGAAGCGACGTAGCTGCGGTTCATCCGCGCAATATTGTCGATCGAGATTTCCTTGGGGCATTCGGCTTCGCAGGCCCCTACGTTGGAACACATCCCGAAGCCTTCTTCGTCCATTTGCTTAATCATGGCCTGTACGCGCCGGCTGTGCTCGACCCTACCCTGGGGCATCAGCGCGAGGTGGGATACCTTAGCTGAGGTAAACAACATGGCCGAGGCATTCGGGCAAGCCGCCACACAGGCGCCACAGCCGATACACTCCGCCGCATCCATGGCCCGGGCCGCCGTATCCTTTTCGATCGGAATGGCGTTGGCATCCTGGGCCTGACCCGTATTGATCGAGATGTATCCACCCGACTGAATGATCCGGTCAAAAGCGGTCCGGTCAACCACCAGGTCTTTGATGACGGGGAAGGCCTTGGCGCGCCAGGGCTCGATCACGATCGTATCGCCGTCGTTGTAGTGGCGCATGTGGATCTGACAAGTCGTCGTACCCTGCATCGGGCCGTGCGGCCGACCGTTGATCACCATATTGCAGGTGCCACAGATGCCTTCCCGGCAATCGTGCTCAAAGGCAACGGGCTCCTTCCCCTCCGCGATCAAACTCTCATTGAGTACATCCATCATCTCCAAAAAGGACATGTGCTCGTGCGCCTCTACTTTGAACGTATCAAAGTGACCCTTATCCTGCGCATTTTTCTGTCTCCAAACTTTTAATGTGAGTTTCATTACAACAAGAATTTTGTGCCAGTGGCAATAACTTGCCACCGGGGTTTTATTTATAGGAGCGCGTTTTCAACTCCACATTTTCGAATGTCAATTGCTCTTTGTGTACCTGGGGCTCTTCGGAGTCCCATTCCCAAGCCGCCACGTAGGCAAATTCCTTATCGCGGCGCAGGGCTTCTCCTTCTTCCGTTTGGTACTCTTCGCGGAAGTGCCCCCCACAGGACTCGTCGCGGTCGAGCGCATCGAGGATCATCGTTTCCCCGAGTTCGAGGAAATCGGCAACCCTTCCAGCTTTCTCCACTTCGGGATTGTAGTCGTTCAAATCACCGGGGATAAAGACATCCCGCCAGAATTCTTCCCGCAATTCCCGGACCATTTCCCGGGCTTTTTGCAAGCCTTCGGCATTGCGAGACATCCCGCAATATTCCCAGATGATCTTTCCCAAACGCCGGTGGAAGCTTTCCACTGATTGCGAACCTTTGATCGACATGAGCTTCTCCAGCCGCTCGCGGGTAGCGTTTTCTGCTTCCGCAAACTCGGGTTCATCGGGTGAGATCCAGGGCGTACGAATTTCCCCGGAGAGGAATTGACCGATGGTGTAGGGAATGACAAAGTAGCCATCCGCCAGACCCTGCATCAGGGCCGAGGCGCCGAGGCGATTGGCACCGTGATCGGAGAAGTTGGCCTCGCCGAGGGCGAAAAGGCCGGGAACATTGGTTTCGAGATTGTAATCTACCCACAGGCCACCCATGGTATAGTGTACGGCGGGGTAGATTTTCATCGGCATCTTGTAGGGGTTTTCTCCCGAGATTTTCTCATACATCTGGAAGAGGTTGCCGTATTTTTCCTTGATGACGCCTTCTCCCAGCCGCGTGACGAGCGCGGGATCGGGGTCGTGGTGCCCCTGCGAGTGGGCTTCGGATTTGCCGTAGCGCTGAATGGCGGAGGCAAAATCGAGGAATACCCCCAGACCAGTAGGTACGATACCGTGGCCTTTGTCGCATTCCACCTTGGCCGCCCGCGAAGCCACATCCCGTGGTACGAGGTTACCAAAAGCGGGATAGCGTCTTTCGAGGTAGTAGTCCCGGTCTTCTTCCGCAATATCCAAGGCCGTCTTGCGGCCCTCGCGGATCGCAATGGCATCTTCTTTTGTTTTGGGTACCCACACCCGACCATCATTTCGCAAACTTTCCGACATCAGGGTCAGCTTCGACTGGTACTCGCCCGACTGGGGAATACAAGTGGGGTGGATTTGGGTAAAGCTGGGGTTGGCCATGAGGGCTCCACGCCGTACCGCCCGCCAAGCCGCCGTCACGTTGGAGTTCATGGCGTTGGTAGAGAGGTAGAAGACGTTGCCGTAGCCCCCCGTGGCGAGTACCACACAGTGGGCGGCGTGGCGCTCAATCTTACCGTTGAGCAGGTTGCGGGTGATGATGCCGCGGGCCTTGCCTTTGATGACTACCAGGTCGAGCATCTCGTGGCGGTTGTACATCGTCACGTTGCCCAAAGAAATCTGGCGCGACAAAGACTGGTAGGCGCCCAGGAGCAGCTGCTGTCCGGTTTGGCCCCGGGCGTAAAAAGTCCGCGATACTTGTACCCCACCGAAGGAACGGTTGGCCAGCAGCCCACCGTATTCGCGAGCGAAAGGGACGCCCTGGGCGACGGCTTGGTCGATGATGTTGCGACTGACCTCGGCCAGGCGGTGGACATTGGCCTCGCGGGAGCGGTAATCTCCCCCTTTGATGGTATCGTAGAAAAGACGGTAAACACTGTCTCCGTCGTTTTGATAGTTTTTAGCGGCGTTGATGCCTCCCTGAGCCGCAATGCTGTGCGCCCGTCGGGGGCTGTCGTGAAAAGTAAAGGCCTTGACGTTGTATCCCAATTCTCCGAGGGTAGCCGCCGCCGAGGCCCCCGCCAATCCCGTACCCACCACGATGATTTCGATTCTTCTCTTGTTGTTGGGGGCCACCAGGTTCATCGTCGAGCGGTACTTGGTCCACTTCTCATCCAAGGCACCTTCGGGGACTTTGTCGTCGAGGTTGATTTGAGGTTTTAAATCTTTAGAAACATTGCGGTCTGGTTGGACTGTCATATCAGCTTCAGTTTGAATTCGCCAGTTGGCCTAGCGAAAAAAGAAAAAGAAAATGGGGATGATTGCAAAACCCAACGGCACCAGAATCGAGTAAATCGAGCCGACGACCTTGATCGTTGGGGTGTATTTTCGGTGGTTCAAGCCTAGCGTCTGGAAGGCCGACTGGAAGCCGTGGTTGAGGTGGAAGGCAATGACCACCATGGAAATTACGTAGAAAGTTACAAAATACCACTGTTTGAAGGCATATGCAACCGGTGTGTACAGGTCTTTGACACCGTCGGCGTACTGGCCGTAATTGACGGAGGGCAAATCGCCAAACTTCATTTTGAACCAAAATTGGCCCATGTGTACCAGGATGAACACAAAAATAACGACACCCAGCCAGCCCATGTTGCGGGAAGCGAAGGAGGAGGAAGCTCCGGTAGCCACCGCGTAGCGCGTCCTACGAGCGGACCGGTTCTTGCTCCAGAGCAAAATGCCTTGCACCGCGTGGAGGAGGATGAAAAAATAGTTGCCGTAAGCAATCACCTTGATGATGGGATTCGTCGTCATCATCTTCGCGTAGAGGTTAAACTTTTCTCCCTCGTCCGGGATGAGCAGTTGGAGGTTCCCAGCCAAGTGGACAATGAGAAATAGCATGAGAAAGATTCCAGTCAAACTCATGATGACTTTTCTACCAATCGAAGAGGTCAGGAAGTTAAAAAACCAGTTCATAAATACCGTAATTAGGTCGTTCGTTTGTAGCTGTACAAAGCTATTTATTATAATGCTTATACCCAAGTAGGGTTTCGCACTTGAGTGACCTCAGAAGTTATTTAGAATTTGTCTAATTAATTTTTTGCTTCCGAATCATTGCGCCAGCGTCCGGTGCAAAAAAAATAATTTGTTTGTAGATGATTTGTTTGAATGCGCCAACTTGTTTACTTTGTGAACGATATTAGACCTTTCTAGCTCGGATGAGCGCCCTGTCAACTCACCATTGTTACATTTCCATCCGAGGGGAAATCCATTCATTTACCCAATGAGCAACACCTGGTGTTGCACTCCGGCTCTTGGCCGCTTGCTGCTGTCGTGGTGCTTGCTCTACCATTTACTCACCCCTCTAATTCATTTTCATTATGGCAAAAAAGAAAGCCACCGAATCCGTCGCTGCCAGTGCAGCGATTCATCAACCGCTCAGCGTGGTGGTCCCTTACGACTACCAAATCCCCGCCAGCCTGCAGCGCTTCTTCATCAAGGTGCACCTGCGCATCGTTGGTATCTATTTCAAAAAAACCGTTCTGGTCCCCATTACGGGTACCCGTCGGGACGTGACCGTGCAAGATGTCTTAGATGCCTACGTTAGCGAGAATGGACAAATCAACCAGCCCGGCGGATTGGCCTACGTCACCCAGACCCTGTCCAATCCCGAACGCCTCTCCATCCTCTCCTTCATCTACAACTTCGAAGGAGGCGTGGCCCTGAGCGGTATCAATCGGCAGCCCGGCCTCTACAGCCTCACCGAAAGTTCCCTGGACGACAACCAGGTGGCCCTCGGCTGGCAGTACTACGTCATCGACGGTCAAACCAACGTCAACAAAAGCAAGACCCGAATCGGCGAAGGCTTTAAGTATTTCGCCGAACGCCCCACGGGTTACAACCTCCGCGATGGCGATACGGTCATTTGGCGCTTGGTGACCATCGCCCGGGTCCCCAATTTCCCCGATCCACTGTCCGTCTCTAAACACTACGTCTAGTAGCCACCCGGCTCGCCAACGGTTTCTTGCCCTGTACCGTTGGTTTTTCAGATCCGTTAAAATACGGTGGGAATTGTTATTTTTGTAAGGTAACGCCAAGCCTTACGTCTATGAAAGTACTAATGGTCTGTCTGGGAAACATCTGCCGCTCTCCCCTCGCCGAGGGCATTCTCCAACACCAAATTCACCAGCGTAGCCTCGACTGGCGGGTAGATTCCGCCGGTACTGGCTCCTGGCACGTCGGCGAACGGCCCGACCCCCGCTCCATCGCCACCGCCCGACAATACGGCATCGACATCAGCAGCCAACGCGCCCGTCAATTTACCCCTGCCGATCTCAACGACTACGACCTGATCTTTGCCATGGACAGCTCCAACTACCGCGACATCCTCCGCCAGGCCCAAAAGGCTGACCAGGAGGCCAAAGTCGACCTCATCATGATCCTCGCCCAGCCTGGTTAGAATCAAAACGTTCCCGATCCCTACTACGACAGTGAGGGTTTCGAAAAGGTCTACCAAATGCTGGCGGAAGCCTGTGAAAAACTAGTGGAAAAATACACGGAGTAGGGAGAGTAAGGGTTCCTCCATCGAATGCGCGATGAACGGGGTGGTGTCTGTGGTGTCTTACCAATAACTATCGACGAATCTGGTTGATCTTTGGGGCCTGGCCTCCCATCCGCTAAGCGGTTCCCTCGCTTCGGACGGTGTCCGCTCCAAAAGGGGCGCTCACTCCTCCCTATTGCTCCCGCAATAGCTACGACCATTCCACTCGAAAGGAGGCTCGGCGAGCACCAAAACCAGGACCACCTTCCTCTAAAAGCATTAATAAGACACCACCCAAACCGGATGCAGCCAAGTCCTTTCCCTAGGCAAAAGCGCGATCTACCAAATCCTGCTGTTGCTGGTCGTGCACCTTTTTGTAACCCGTCGATGGCGAGGCACTGGTGGTGCGCGAAATCAGTTGGAAGGTATCACCGGGATAGTGGGAAAGCAGGAATTGCCAACTTCCCATATTGGCCGACTCTTCCTGTACCCAGCGCATCTGGGCTTTGGCGTACTTCTTCAGCAGTTGGTCGACTTGTTTCTGAGGGAAGGGGTACAGTTGTTCCAAGCGAATGATGGCCACGTCGTCGCGTTGATCGGTCTGTTTTTTCATCAGCAGATCGTAGTAGATTTTACCCGTACAGAAGAGCGCCGTTTTGACTTTTTTGGCATTGGGCACCTCGTCAGCGTCGTAGTACTCGTGAAAGGTGTTTTCGGGTTTGTCCTCAAAGGCTTCCAGGTCGGTGACGCAGAGCGGGTGCCGGAGTAAGCTCTTCGGCGACATGATGATGAGGGGCTTGCGGAAAGGGCGCGCCAGCTGGCGGCGGATGGCGTGGAAGAAGTTGGCGGGGGTGGTGATATTGGCCACCGTCATGTTGTAATTGCCACACAACTGTAGGAAACGCTCCAAGCGGGCGCTCGAGTGTTCGGGGCCCTGGCCTTCGTAGCCGTGCGGGAGTAGCATCACCAGGCCGCTCATCCGTTGCCACTTGCTTTCTCCCGCCGAGATGTACTGGTCGACGATGGTTTGGGCACCGTTGTAAAAGTCGCCAAATTGGGCCTCCCAGACCACCAGCGTATTGGGCGAGGCCAGCGAGTAGCCGTATTCGAAGCCCAGTACGCCAAATTCGGAGAGGAGGGAGTTGAAGACTCGGTATTGGCCCTGTTCGGGCTGGATATCGTTGAGGCGATTGTATTCCGCAAAGGTTTTGTCGTCCCGGACGATGGCGTGGCGGTGCGAAAAGGTACCGCGTTTGACGTCCTGGCCACTCATGCGGACATCCTTTCCGTCGGTCAGTACGGAGCCGTAGGCCAAAAGCTCGGCCATGGCCCAGTCGAGTTGGCCCTTGTCGAGGAGCTTACGCTTGCCCTTGAGCAGGCGATTGAGCTTGCCGAGCGGATTGAAGTCCTGGGGAAAACGCATCAGGTGGTCGATGATTTGGTCGACTCGCTGACGGGAGATTCCGGTGGGGGGAGAATGATCAAAATCCTCGGCTTTGCTCTGCTTATTGAGCTTGCGCCATTCTTGTTCGGGCTTTTGATACTGGTAGGGTAGGGGCTTTTGTTTGACGGCATCCAGGCGGTTCTGCAGGTCGTTCCAAAAGCGTTTTTCCAGTTGCTCCGCAATTTCTTTTTCCATATCCCCCGCTTCGAGCAATTTCTTGACGTAAATCTTCCGCGTATCGGGGTGCTGGTCGATGAGTTTGTACATTTCGGGCTGGGTAAACTTGGGGTCATCGCCCTCGTTGTGCCCGTGGCGACGGTAGCAAACCATATCGATAAACACGTCATTGTTGAACTTTTGCCGGTATTCGGTGGCCAGTTCTACCGCAAAGATCACCGCGTCGGGATCGTCGCCGTTGACGTGGAAAACGGGGGCCTGTACCAGGCTGGCCACTCCCGTGGAATAGGTCGAGGAGCGGGCGTCGTCGAAGTCGGTGGTAAAGCCGACCTGATTGTTGATCACGAAGTGGATGGTGCCACCGGTGTAGTAGCCCTCCAGTTGGCTCATCTGTACCGTTTCGTACACGACACCCTGTCCGGCCAGGGCGGCATCGCCGTGGATGAGGATGGGAAGAATGCGATCGTAGTCGCTATCGTAGAGAATATCGGCCTTGGCCCGGGCAAAGCCTTCTACGACCGGATCGACCGATTCGAGGTGGCTGGGGTTGGGGACCAATTTGAGGTGTACTTTTTTCCCGGAGGACGTGTCGATCAGGGAGGAGTAGCCCAGGTGGTATTTGACGTCGCCATCGCCCAGGCTCAGGTCCGGGATGGAGTGGCCTTCAAACTCGTTGAAGACGTGTTCGTAGGTTTTTCCCATCACATTGACCAGCACGTTGAGGCGGCCGCGGTGCGCCATCCCGATCACGAATTCTTCGACACCACCGTCGGCACCCTTGTTGATGATGGCATCCAGGGCGGCGATGGTCGTCTCGCCACCCTCTAGCGAAAAACGCTTTTGGCCGATGTACTTGGTGTGGAGAAAATTTTCGAAAACCACCGCTCCGTTGAGCTTCTCCAGGATCCGGCGCTTCTGTGCCGTACTCAGGCCATAGTCCGACAGATCGGCCCGCCGTTCGATCTTTTCGCGGAGCCACATCCGCTTTTCGCGGTGCTCGATGTGCGAGTATTCAAAGCCAATATTGCCACAATAAATGGCCCGCATGCGGTTGATGATCTCCTGCAGCGTTGCTCCTGGCATCCCGATTTCTTCTCCCGCTAAAAAGCTGCGCGTCAGATCGCTTTCCTCCAGGCTGTAATCCACCAGGTCGAGGTGGGGGCGCCGGTCGCGGCGATCGCGAATGGGATTGGTGGTAGACAGCAAATGGCCCCGATCTCGAAAACCGTGGATAATGGACTGGACGCCAAATTCCTTGGCAATTTGTTCGGTGCCCAGTGCCGCGTGGCCATTGCTGGCCCGACCGTTGGTCGTACTGCTGCCGTTGGTGCTGTGGGCAAAATCAAAACCACTGAAAAAGGTACGCCAGCCTTCCTCCACCGATTCGGGGTCCTGCTGGTACTTTTGATACATCGAATCTATAAAGGAAGGATGGGCATTGGCTACGAATGAGAAATCGCTCATTGGGAAAGGTACATTTGGTGATTTAGGTAACTAATGTGATTGCTTCTACGAGACCTACCACAGTTTGTTCTTGTTGCTGCTGGATGCTATGCTGTTGGGGCATTCAAAACCCACCCCGATCCACTCCATGGTAATTAGGCAAATATCGCGTAAAAAAAAGGAAAAATGCCAGTCCCCGAAGCGATTTTATTAGAAGCCATCTCAAAATGTTTTTGTTGGCGAGGGAGCGGACATTTTCGTTCCGACGAGGCGCCAAAACGGAGCATAGCCTTAGCTACGCGACGCTTTTGGCAACGAAGTAGGGGCGAAAAGGACCCTGCCGTAGCCCGAAGGATATTTTTGAGATGGCTTCTATGGGAAAAACAAAGGAAAAAAGCGAAAGATTCTTACGTGGAATATTTCTACTTACAAAAAAAAGCACTAAATTTGCACTCCGAAATTCGAACATTATTTAGAACTCAGTATACCACATGGCACAACATCAGTCCGCTAAGAAAAGAATCCGTCAAGACGCCAAAAAGCGCTTGGCCAACCGCTATTACAAGAAAACCGCCCGTACGGCCATCAAAAAGCTGCGGGAGATGACGGACGGAGCCGAAGCTAAGAAATTCTTGCCCAAAGTCGTTAGTATGATCGATCGACTCGCCAAGCGCAATGCCTGCACAAGATCAAGGCCTCCAACCTCTAAGGTAGCCTGACCCGCTTCGGCATCGGGCTTTCCTAGCACCAACCGCCGGCTTCGGACGCGAAAAGGGGTATCCCACCAGCCATGGGGATACCCCTTTTTTGCGTTTTGATCCCCTTTCCCATCCCCCGGGCCATAAATTTGAACAATACGAATGACTGTTCGTTCGTAATTTATATATTTGTTCAAAGATTCCGTTCCATGCCTCAATTTCACACCCTAACCGTTACCGATATCCGCCGGGAAACTCCCGACTGCGTCTCCGTCGCCTTTGCGGTGCCCACCGCTGTCGAAGAACAGTTCGCTTTTCGCGCTGGCCAGTACCTCACCCTCCGAACCACCATCCAGGGCGAAGAGGTGCGCCGTTCCTACTCCATTTGTAGCGCGCCCCAGGAAGAAGCCCTGCGGGTGGCCATCAAAAAGGTAGAGCAGGGGCGTTTCTCGACCTTCGCCAATGAAGTACTTCGGGTCGGCGACACCCTCGAATCTATGGCTCCGATGGGGACCTTCGTGTTGCCCCCCGAAAGGGAGAAGCCCCTGCGCCAGTACGCGGCCTTCGCCGCCGGAAGCGGAATCACGCCCATCATGAGCATCATCAAATCGACCCTCGCCGAAGAATCCGATAGCCACTTTACCCTCTTTTATGGCAATCGTGGGGTAGACTCCATCATCTTTCGCGAGGAGCTGGATGCCCTAAAGAATCGCTATCTTGGTCGACTCAGCGTCCACCACATCTTTAGCCAGGAACGTCTGGATGCGCCCCTGTTCAACGGCCGGATCGACGCCGATAAGTGCCCCCGCCTACTGCGGAGCCTACTGCGGGTGGAAGAGATTGCCGAATGGTTTATCTGCGGCCCCGAGCCGATGATCTTTGCGGTAAAAGAAGCCTTGACTACGCGCGGCGTGCCGGATCAGCGCGTTCATTTTGAGCTCTTTACCTCTCCCGCGGGCTCCCTGGTCAAAAAGAAGGCCAAGCAAGTACCCGATTTTGATCCCAGTCTCGAAAGCAAGGTCACCATCCGGCTCGACGGCTCCGCCTTCGACTTCAACCTGGCTTACTCGGGCGAATACATCCTCGATGCGGCCCTCAAACAGGGAGCCGATCTGCCCTACGCCTGCAAGGGGGGCGTTTGCAGCACCTGTCGGGCCAAGCTCGTCGAGGGGCAAGTCGACATGGACATCAACTTTGCCCTCGAACCCGACGAGGTGGCCGCCAATTTTATCCTCACCTGTCAGGCTCATCCCCGTACGCCCAAGATCGTAGTGGATTTTGACCAACAGTAGGGCCTGCTACATTACCCCCAGCCCTTCAAATATACCCGATATGACCACCAAAAAACAACGCATCTTTGCCGAAGCCGCCCAACTCTTTCGGGAAAAGGGCTACTCCGCCGCCTCGATGCGCGACCTGGCCGAACGCGTTGGACTCAAGCCTTCGAGCTTTTACAGCCACATCAAATCCAAGGAAGAAATCCTGCAAAAAATCTGCTTCGACAGTGCCCAAAAATTTACGGAAGGTATGGAACGCGTGGAGCAGTCGGGCGGCACCAGCCGCCAACGGGTTCGAGCCCTGCTGGGGCTGCACCTGCGAGTGGCCCTGGAGGATCCCACTTCGGTGACGGTGTTCAACGACGAATGGCGCCACCTCTCCGAACCCGCCCTCAGTCGCTTCGTCAGCTTGCGCAAGGACTATGAGCATCGCTTCCTACGCATCATCGAAAGCGGAATCGAGGCGGGAGAATTCCGGGCGGTCCATCCCCAGTTGGCCCTCTACACCTTGCTCAATGCCCTGCGCTGGTTGCACTTTGATGGAAAGTTGAGCAAGCAATTTTCCGCTGAGTCGCTTCGGGAGGAGCTGGAAAAAATCTTGTTGCACGGCTTGATTGTTGAAAAAAAGTAAAAAAGCGGCCCCTTTTGCAAAACAATACGAACAACCGTTCGTTTTTATCAATAAATACGCCTATTTTTATAGGGTCAATGAAACTCTAGCAAAATAAAACCTACGCCTTATGCAACACCTCGAAGAAAAGTTTCAAGCAAAGATTGATGCGGAGATCAAGATTGAGCCCAAGGACTGGATGCCCGAGCGCTATCGCAAGACCTTGATCCGTCAGATTTCACAACACGCACATTCAGAGATCGTCGGGATGTTGCCAGAGGGCAACTGGATCACGCGCGCGCCCAGTTTGCGTCGCAAATTGGCCCTGCTGGCCAAGGTGCAGGACGAGGCCGGTCACGGGCTCTACTTGTACAGTGCCTGCGAAACCCTGGGCGTAAGTCGCGACGAGCTGCTGGAGCAATTGCACACCGGCGAAGCGAAGTACTCCAGTATTTTCAACTATCCCACCCTGACCTGGGCCGATATGGGCGTCGTCGGCTGGTTGGTCGACGGTGCGGCCATCATGAATCAGGTGCCACTCTGCCGTTGTTCCTACGGCCCCTACGCCCGGGCCATGGTCCGCGTGTGCAAAGAGGAGAGCTTTCACCAACGCCAGGGTTACGAAATTCTGCTGACCCTCAGCAAAGGTACCGAAGCTCAAAAGCGCATGTTACAGGACGCCATCGACCGCTGGTGGTGGCCCGCCCTGATGATGTTTGGACCTTCCGACAAAGACTCCAAGCACACCCTGCAGTCGATGAAGTGGAAAATTAAGCGCTTTACCAATGACGAGCTGCGTCAAAAATTTGTCGACGTCTGTGCCGAGCAGGTCAAATTGCTCAACGCTACCTTGCCCGATCCCGACTTGAAGTGGAATGAGGAGCGGGGGCACTACGATTTTGGTGCCATCAACTGGGAAGAGTTTTGGCAGGTGGTCAAGGGCAACGGTCCTTGCAATAAGGAGCGGGTCGAAGCGCGGCGGAAAGCCTACGCAGAAGGGGCTTGGGTGCGCGAAGCGGCGATGGCCCACGCCGAAAAACGTCGGCAACGCCAGGCCACCGCTACGGCCCAGAGTGCCTAAGCACTGCGCGCTACTTGGTCTTCTAACCTAAAAGTAAAACGAGATGGAAAAGAACAATTGGCCCCTCTGGGAAATTTTTGTCCGTAGCCGCAGTGGTCTGCACCACAAACACGTTGGCAGCCTCCACGCGGCCGATGCGGCGATGGCCATCGAAAACGCTCGCGACGTTTACACCCGCCGCAACGAAGGCGTTAGCCTCTGGGTAGTAGAGTCGCAGCACATCACCGCTTCGAACCCTTCGGAGGGAGAGGCTTTGTTCGATCCCGCTAATGACAAGGTGTACCGCCATCCCACCTTCTACGATCTTCCCGATGGCATCGGACACATGTAAACCCCCGCAATTGTGAATCCACCGACCCCACTTTTTTCATATATATTACGTCAGGCCGATAATGTACTCATTCTCGGTCAACGACTCTCCGAATGGTGTGGCCACGGCCCAATTCTAGAACAGGACATCGCCCTAACCAACTTTGCCCTTGACCTGATCGGCCAGGCCCGCAGTCTCTACCAGTACGCCGCCGAAGTGGAAGGAAAAGGCCGTAGCGAAGATGACCTCGCTTATCTGCGCGATGGTTTTGACTTTTACAACGTGCTATTGGTAGAGCTGCCCAAAGGAGATTTTGGTCATACCATGACCCGTCAATTCTTTTTCGACGCCTATAATTACTATTTTTATCAACAGCTGCAAAAGAGCAGTGATCCGACCCTGGCCGCTATTGCGGAAAAATCGATCAAGGAGGTGACTTATCACCTGCGCTACAGCTCGGAATGGATGATTCGCCTGGGCGACGGTACCGAAGAAAGTCACCGGCGCATGCAAACCGCGGTGGATGCCCTCTGGGCTTACACCGGTGAATTGTACACCCCCGATGCCATCGATCAAGAACTGTTGGCGGCGGGCATCGCCGTTGACCTGGGCCGTTTGCAACAACACTGGCAGCAGCGCGTCCGCGAAATCCTCACGGCCGCTACCTTGGACATCCCCACCGAGACGTGGATGCAAAAAGGTGGCAAACAGGGACGTCACACCGAACACCTGGGCTACGTCCTGGCCGAAATGCAGTATTTACAGCGAACTTATCCCAACAGCGAGTGGTAACCCAAAATAGCCAAGCCATGCCCGATGTCAAAACCAAGAGTCGCGTCAGCGAGATTTGGGAATTGTTGGAGACCGTCCACGATCCCGAGGTCCCCGTACTCACCGTTGTCGACTTGGGCGTGGTGCGAGAGGTTCGGGAAATCGAATCGGGTATCGAAGTGGTCATCACGCCCACGTACTCCGGTTGTCCGGCGATGAACGTGATCGAGATCAATATCAAAATGGCCCTGGCCACCGCAGGTTATCCAAACGTGGCGGTGCGTACCGTATTGAGCCCGGCCTGGACGACGGATTGGATGAGTGAGGCGGGTAAGCAAAAACTCAAAGCCTACGGCATCGCTCCACCCCGAGGAGCCGCGGTCGACAAGAGCCTCCTTTTTGCCGAACCCAAGCGGGTGCCTTGTCCCCGCTGCGATTCTTTCGACACCAAGATGGTGAGCGAGTTTGGCTCGACGGCTTGTAAGGCCCACTACCAGTGCAACAGCTGTCTGGAGCCCTTTGATTACTTTAAATGTCTGTAAAAACCATAGCCACCCAAAACCCCACCGAACGACTTTATGAGTGCCTTACTATTTACCAAAGAAGAAGGTATCGCCCGGATCACGTTCAATCGACCCGAGGTGTACAACAGTTTTAACCAAGAAATGGCCCTGAGCGTCCAGCGGGCGCTCGACGATTGCGAAGGCGATCCAGCCGTCCGGGTCATCGCCCTCAGTGGAATGGGCAAGGCCTTCTGTGCGGGACAGGACCTTCAGGAAGCCATCGCCGACAACGGGTTGGAACTTCCCGATATCGTGGCCAATCACTTCAATCCGATCATTGAGCGCTTGGCGAATATCGAAAAACCCATCGTGGCTGTGGTCAATGGTGTTGCGGCGGGAGCGGGGGCCAATATTGCCCTGGCCTGCGACATCTGCGTCGCCACCGAATCGGCGAGCTTTATTCAAGCCTTTAGCAAGATCGGGCTGATTCCCGATAGTGGGGGGACCTTCTACCTGCCGCGACTGGTGGGCCGCCAGCGGGCCATGGCCCTAATGATGCTGGGCGATAAAGTCTCCGCCCCCGAAGCCGTCAGCATGGGAATGATCTACCGTGCGATCCCCGACGAGCAGTTTGCGGAGCAGGTAGAAAAGTTGTTGCAAAAGCTGGCGCAGATGCCGACCAAGGGCCTGGGCTACACCAAGCGCGCCGTTAACCAATCCTTTACCAATGACCTGACCAAGCAATTGGGTATTGAGGAGCACTTGCAATCCGCGGCGGGGCAGACCCAGGACTACCAAGAGGGCGTACAGGCCTTTTTGGAGAAAAGAAAACCAACATTTAAAGGGGAGTAAAAATCCCCATTTGACCACCAAATAAAACCAAGCCACCATGATGATAGGCGTTCTCGGTAGCGGTTCGATGGGAACTGGTATCGCTCAAGTGGCCGCCGCCGCGGGACACGAAGTCCGTTTGTACGACAACAATCCCGAAGCCCTCAAACGCGCCAGCGACAAACTGCAAAAGATTCTCCACCGACTCGTGGAGAAGGGACGAATGGAAGCGGCGGAATCCGAGGCCCTTTTTGCGCGCATCCAATTTGTCGACAATACCTACGCCTACGCCGAATGTGGGCTGGTCATCGAGGCCATCATCGAGGATTTGAACATCAAAAAAGCGGTGTTTGAGCAAATCGAAGAGGTCGTCGGGCCGGACTGTATCCTGGCCAGCAATACCTCCTCCCTGTCCATCGCCTCCATCGCGGCGGCCTGCGAAGACCCCTCCCGCGTCGTCGGGATTCACTTCTTCAATCCCGCCCCCCTCATGAAACTGGTCGAGATCATCCCGGCCGTACAAACCAGCTCTGCCGTGCTCGAAAAAACCAGCCAGTTGATCGCCAGCTGGGGCAAGTACACGGTCCAAGCCAAAGATACGCCCGGCTTTATCGTCAACCGCGTGGCGCGCCCCTTCTACGGCGAAGCCCTCCGCATCCTGGAGGAAGGCCTCGCCGACGTCGCTACCATCGACTGGGCCATGACCGAAATCGGTGGCTTCCGCATGGGCCCCTTTACCCTGATGGACTACATCGGCAACGACATCAACTATACCGTCACCGAAACCGTCTTCCGCTCCTTTTACTACGATCCCCGCTACCGCCCCGCCTTTACCCAAAAACGCCTGTCCGAAGCGGGTTACCTGGGGCGTAAAAGCGGCCGGGGCTACTACGATTATTCCGAGGGCGCCGTTCCGCCCGAACCCCACCGCGACGCCGAATTGGGCAAATACATCGTGTGGCGCATCGTCAGTATGCTCATCAACGAAGCGGCCGATGCCCACTACCTCCACATTGCCTCCCGCGACGATATCGACGCGGCGATGACCAAGGGGGTCAACTATCCCAAGGGCCTGCTCCGCTGGGCCGACGAATGGGGCATCGTCGAATGCGTCCGGTCGATGGATCGCTTGCGGGAAGAATACCAGGAAGAACGTTACCGCTGTAGTCCGCTCCTGCGGAAAATGGCGCGGGAGGGCCGGACCTTTTACGAGGCCCAAAAGCAAAGCTCCGTCAGCGTATGAATCCCGAGGAGCGCGCCCGCCACATCGTCGACCAGATGTACGACAACGATGCCTTTAGCCAGTGGTTAGGTATCGAGCGCCTGGAAGAACGGCCCGGATACGCCCAACTGCGCATGACGGTACGCCCCGAAATGTGCAACGGCATGAAAATCGCCCACGGTGGCATCACCTTTTCCCTCGCCGATAGCGCTTTCGCCTTCGCTTCCAATGGCCACGGCCCCCGCGCCGTATCGGTCGAGACCTCCATCTCCCACCTGCGGGCCGTGCAGCCCGGCGACGTACTGACTGCTACGGCCGTGGAAGACCACCTCGGCGGGAAATTGGGACATTACCACGTCCACATCCACAATCAAGATCAAGCATTGGTAGCCCTATTTAAGGGCACCGTTTACCGACTCAGGGAAACCTGGGAAACCGAAAAATAACACCATGAAAGAGGCATTTATCGTCGACGGCATCCGAACGCCGATTGGAAAATTTACGGGCACCCTGGCTCCCATCCGCACCGATGACCTGGCCGCCCACGTCATCAAAGCCCTGTTGGATCGCCACCCCGAGCTGGATCGCTCGGCTGTCGACGACGTCATTTTGGGCTGCGCCAACCAGGCCGGGGAAGACAACCGCAATGTGGCCCGGATGGCCCTCCTACTGGCGGGCTTGCCCTGGCAAGTTCCCGGCGAAACGATCAACCGACTCTGCGCGTCCGGGATGTCGGCTGCCATTCAGGCCAATCGCGCCATCAAGGCGGGGGACGGTGACTTGTTTATCACTGGCGGGGTAGAACACATGACTCGGGGCCCCTGGGTGATCTCCAAAGTGTCCAAGCCCTTCGGTCGCGATGCACAGATGCACGACAGCAGCTTTGGTTGGCGCTTCGTCAATCCCCTGATGCACGAGCGATTTGGGACCGATGCGATGGGGCAGACGGCCGAGAATTTGGTGGATCGTTACGGCATCAGCCGGGAGGCGCAGGATCAATTTGCGGCTGCTTCGCAGCAAAAGGCCGCGGCGGCCCAAGCTTCGGGGCGTTTGGCGCGTGAGATCGTGGCGGTGAGCATTCCCCGGCGCAAGGCCGAGCCGCTGATCTTCGAACGGGACGAGTTTATCCGGCCCGGTACGACCGTCGACATTTTGGCCAAGCTACGTCCCGCCTTTCGCAAGGCCGAGGCGGGGGGCAGCGTAACGGCGGGCAATGCCTCCGGACTCAACGATGGGGCGGGGGTCCTGCTGGTGGCTTCGGACGCGGCGGTGCAAGACCACGGTTTGCAGCCCCTGGCGCGTATCGTCAGCTCGGGTGTGGTGGGGGTAGAGCCCCGGGTGATGGGCATCGGACCGGTGGGGGCTTCCCATCTGGCCCTCCGCAAGGCGGGTTTGACGCTAGCGGATATGGACCTCATCGAAATCAACGAAGCTTTTGCCGCCCAGGTACTGGCTTGTACCCAGGAGTGGGGGCTGGCGGCCGACGATCCCCGCATCAATCCCAATGGGGGGGCCATTGCCCTGGGGCATCCATTGGGGATGACGGGCAGCCGGATTTTATTGACGGCGGCTTTGGAACTTCAGGCCCAGCAAAAGCGTTATGCTCTGGTAACCAAGAGTGTAGGGGTGCGGCAAGGTCACGCCACCATTCTCGAACGAGTATGATGTTTGTAAGAAACTGGTTATATTAGTGATCCATTTAACAAAAAAAGTATAAACATGAGTAAGAAATCTTCCAATCCCATGTTCAACGAGGACAACTTCGGACAGATCCTCGACGCTGGGATGGCCACTCAAACCACCCCCATGACCGTCAGTGGAGCGGTCAACAAGACCTATACCCTGGTCGGAATCATGCTGGTCACGGCCTTTTTCGCCTACAGCTTTCCCTCCATGATGCTGGTGTTCATCGGTGCCTTCGGTGGTTTGGCGGTTTACTTCGTCGCTTCGCGCAATTTGGAGCGGTCCCACATTTTCGCTCCCCTTTACGCGATTTGTGAAGGCCTCTTTGCCGGGGCCGTTTCCGCGATGTATGTCTCCGCCTACGATGGGATCATCTTCCAGGCCGTGCTCGCCACGGTGACGGTGCTGGTCCTGATGCTGTTCCTCTACCAGGCGCGCATCATCACCGTCACGGAGCGCTTCCGCTCGATCGTCAGTCCGGCGGTGGCCGCGGCGATGGTCTTTTACCTGGTCAACTGGGTGCTTTACATGTTTAGCATCAACATTCCCTACGTCTTCGACGGTGGTTTGCTGAGCATTGGCATTACCCTGGTCCTGATCGGGGTGGCCTCGATGAACTTGCTGCTCGACTTCGATAACTTTGAAAAGGGGGAAGCTCAGGGCCTGCCCAAGTACATGGAATGGTACTTCGGAATGGGGCTGCTCTTTACCCTGGTCTGGTTGTACGTCGAGTTCCTGCGTCTGCTCTCCTACCTATCGAGCGACTAGGCAAAGCGCTTCCCGACGAAGAATTGGAAAAGGCGTGGTCAAAAAACCACGCCTTTTTTATTTTTTTACTACATTACCCCATGATCTACGAATTCAAAGGTTTCAAACCCGTTATCCACGAATCGGCCTACGTACATCCACAGGCGACGGTGACGGGCAACGTCATCATTGGCCGCGACGTCTACATCGCTCCGGGGGCCGCCATTCGCGGCGATTGGGGGGGCATCGTGATTGAAGACGGTTGTAATGTGCAGGAAAACTGTACCATCCACATGTTTCCCGGGGTCACGGTACGGCTGCGGGAGAGCGCCCACATTGGCCACGGGGCGATCATCCACGGGGCGACGGTGGGGCGCAATGTGCTGGTGGGGATGAATGCGGTGGTGATGGACAATGTGGAGATTGGGGACGAGAGCATCATCGGTGCCCTGTGTTTTATCAAGGCGGAGACGAAAATTCCGCCCCGCAGTTTGGTGGTGGGCAATCCGGCTAAGGTGATTCGGACCGTCAGTCAGGATATGATTGATTGGAAAACCAAGGGAACCCAGTTGTACCAGAGCCTACCTCGGGAGTTGCACGAAAGCCTGCGGCCTTGTGAGCCGCTCCGCGAAATCCCCGCCGATCGGCCGCCGCAAGCGGCCTTGTACCAGACCTGGAACAGCATCAAAGAGTCGGAATAACGGGTTAGGGGTAGGCTTCGGCCAGCTCGGGCTTGGCCGGACTGTCTTTGACCGGTGGTACCGGGCTTTCCTCCAAAATCGGCAGGCGGGCGAAGAAGCGCGTCCCCTTGACGTGGCCGGACTCAAACCAAATCTGTCCGTTGTACTTCTCCACGATACTCTTACAGATCGCCAGACCAATTCCCGTTCCTTCGTAGCCCTTGTTCTTGTCCAACTGTTGGAAAAGTAAGAAGACCTTGTCCTCGTAATCCTTATTGATCCCAATGCCGTTGTCTTCCACCATCAGGAGGATGTGGTCGGGCTCGGGAAAATACTGGATGTTGATTTCGGGCTGCCCCTCCACAAATTTCAAGGAATTGGAGACCAGGTTTTGGAAGAGCTGGATGAGGTGGATGCGTTTCATGCGTACGCTGGGCATCCGGGTGGGGTAGTTGATGATGGCGTTTTTCTGGACGATGACGTCCTGTAGGTTGTGGACCACCTCGTCGATGACCGAGCGCAGGTTGATCAGTTCGCTACTGGCCTGCTGGGTCGTGAGGGTAGAGAATTCCAGCAGATCCACCAGGAGTTTGTTCATCCGCTTGGCGCCATTCGTCACAAAATTCATGTAGCCATTGGCTTCCTCATTGAACTGGCTCCCGTATTTCTTTTGCAAAAGGCTGATAAAGCTACCGATATTGCGCAAGGGCTCCTTGAGGTCGTGAGCCGCTACGTAGGCAAACTGGCGCAGGGCCTGGTTGGATTCCTCCAGCCGACGGTTTTGCTTTTCGAATTCTTCGTTTTTGCGCTTTAGCTGTTTGTTGGTCTTGACCCGGATGCTGTTGGTGTAGAACAGGAAATCGGCGATGACGGCCAGGAAGAGCGATAATCTAAAGAAGAAAATTTGGTTGCGGCTGTAGTGGAGCTCTTGAATGCGGCGCTCACTTTTTTCCATTTCGTACTGGAATTGGATTTCGGCGATGCGCTGGGCCTTTTCGTTGTTTTCGATATAGTTCTGAAAACGATTGGATTCCTCCAGGTGGGTCAGGGCCCGGTCGGTATCGCTCTGGGCGCGGAAGAGATTGTACAGGGCGTGGTGATTGTCCTGGCTGAGGGCCTTGTAATCATTATTGACGGAGATTTCCAGACTCTTGGTAAACGCTTCGACCGCTTGTTCCGGGTCTTCGAACTTGAGGAACAGGTGTCCCTGCTGGTTGTACAGCTTGGCGTTGTCCTTGGTGGAGAGGTAGTCGCGGTAGCGGTCCAAACAGAGCTGAAAGTATTCCTGGGCCTTGTCGTATTCCTCCATATTGATGTAGACCGTGGAGATCTCGATCATGGAGCGGACGATGGCCGTTTTGCGTTGGACGTTTTGGGAGACGTCCAAGGAGGCCAGGTGATTGTCGAGGGCTTTTTCGTACTCGCCAATCTGGTTGAGGATTTTGCCGTAGTCGAAGAGCACGTTGGCGATGGTCAGCGAATCGTTGGTGGAGCTGGCCAGTTGGTAAGCCCGTTCGATATTGCCGAGGGCCTGTTCGCGGTTGTGTGTCTTGATAAAAGTATTGCTGATGTTTTGCAGGGTAATGATGACACCGGAGAGGGAATTGCGTTCTTCGGCGATGGCCAGCGATTTGAAGTAGTATTCGATGGCCTTATCATAGTCTCCCACAATCTCGTAATCCCGTCCCAGACCGTGATAGCTGTCTTCCACCATCTCCTTATCGTCGATTTGCTCGGCTAGGAAAAGGGTCATGGTATGGTAGTCGGTAGTCGCTTTGTAATTGCTGAGCTTGCGATTGGTGACGGCGAGATCGGTGTAAACGGAGAGTCGGTGCTCGTCGTTGTCGAGCTTGTTGGCGATGTTGAGGGCATTTTCAAACTCGGCGAGGGCTTGGTTGAGGAGGTTATTTTCCTCGTAGATAAAGCCCCGTTCGCGGTAGATCATAAACAGGTCTTCGGTGGCGTCACTTTTGCGGGCTTTGTTGAGGGCCATTTCGGTGTAGAAGATGGCGAGTTCGGTATTTTTGTGGGAATGTTGAGCGGCGAGTTTGAGGATGTAAATGGTTTCGAGGGGATTGGTCTCCAAACGAACCGCATGCTGCAAGCTGTCGGACAGCATGGCCCCAACGCGTGGACTTAGCAGCATCAACAAGAGACCGAGCAGGCTTCCCAATCTCATTGCTTTCTGGGTTCTTCTATTCAGGGTCATCAAAGTGTAGTTTATAACTCATCGTACGGAAATTGCTTTATTTTTCGAAGGATGGACCCGTAGAAGGTAATAAAACAACGTCACTATATGGGGCTAGTGCAAAAAGCATACCTAGTACAATTGGGGCGAAAAAAAAACGCGAACTAGAAGTCTAATTCGCGCTTTCAAAGAAACGTCAGAAATGCTGACCGGCGCTAGCCGCCGGTAGACCAGTCGTCGTTGCTGTTGTCGTTGTCGTTGTCATTGGGCACGTCTGCCGACGGCCGGTCCCTGCGCTTTTCCGACCCTCCTTTGATGCGCAGGCTCTCCATCCGGCTCAGCCTGGCATTGCCAGAAAGTAGGTTTCTCAAGTCATGTAATCTTTTCATGTTGTGGGATTTTAGAGTTATTTGAATATTCAATCGATTGACAATATCAAACCCCAAAGGGCAAGTTACAAGTGTATCTATCTAGTTCGAGGTAACAGTGTAACATCTCTAGTGTGTTATATTATCGCGGTGAAAAGCACCGCTCAATATTCGATCGTGGGGGAGGGTTGGGGAGAGGAGTTGAAAGGGGAGGATCTATTCAAATCTAGTATAAATAGTGCAAAGGTCGTACCAACTTTTTTAACAGTCACTTTTCCATTCAATTAGCTCCCATCGGCTCGGCCGTCCTCACCAATCCTGGTAAAAGCAGAAGGGCCCGGACTTTCGCAGCAGCTATCGCTACCCCAAAAAAGCCAGAGCCCTTTTCGTTCGGTCGGGTTAATGAGCTGCGACTAACCAGTAGTCGACCACTGATTGTTGGTGCCTTCGTCGGAACCACTATCGTCGGAACGCGTCTCCGCCGACGGTCGATCCCTGCGTTTCTCCGACCCTCCCTTCAAGCGCAAACTCTCCATACGGTTGAGCTTGGCACTACCGGGAAGCAGTTTTCTCAGGTCATGTAATCTTTTCATGTCGTGGGATTTAAGTGTTAATTTGAATATTCAATCGATCCACAATATCAAGCCCAACGGGGCAAATTACAATGGCAAATTGAGTCCTAAAGTGACAATGTAGTCTAAAAAGTATTATAACTAAATAAAAATTATAATAGCGTGTGACTCTTTCGAGTAAATCCAATCGGAGGGGACGTTGGAGGGGGGAATTTGTGTCGGCTTTTCGGTGGGAGAAATTTTGTACCGTCACTTATCCTCTAACAAAAGCCATACCAAATTTAGGGTAGATAAAGGCCAGTTGCTGGTCGGGTAGACTCTTGTAGTCGCTAAGGGGAAGATATTTTTTACTACGTCACGACTTAAAGAAGCCCGGTATTTCGTAAATTTAGGATTGCGATGTGACTTTAACCAGATGTGGAATTCCACGAAAACCAAATACGATGAAATTAAAAAATTATGCACTCGGCGAATGGGTCGAAGGTAGTGGTGAAGGACAAGCACTCTTCGATGCCGTTACGGGAGAAATCATTGGTCACGCCACCAGCAAAGGCTTGGGTTTTGACGAGATGATGAATTACGCTCGCCGTGTGGGTGGGCCCGTACTCCGCAAAATGACCTTCCCCGAGCGGGGCCGGATGCTCAAGGCCCTCGCCCTCCACCTCACCAATATCAAGGCCAAGTACTATCCCCTCAGCTACCAAACCGGTGCGACCAAGGCGGACAGCTGGATCGATATCGACGGTGGCATCGGAACCCTCTTTGCCTACGCCAGTCTGCGGCGGAAATTTCCCAACGAGAGCTATTACGTCGACGGTGAAGAAGCCAATCTGTCGAAAAATGGCTCCTTTATCGGCCACCACATTATGGTCCCCAAGCGGGGCGTCGCCCTCCACATCAATGCCTTTAATTTCCCCGTTTGGGGCATGTTGGAGAAAATATCGGTCAATCTGCTGGCCGGCGTTCCCGCCATCGTCAAACCCGCCACCCTCACCTCCTTCCTCACCGAAGCGATCTTCCAAGACATCATCGCCTCCGGTATCCTACCGGAAGGCGCCCTACAATTGATCTGTGGTTCGGCCCGGGGTATCCTCGACCACGTCGAATCCCAAGACGTCGTCACCTTTACGGGCTCCGCCTCCACCGGCCGGATGCTCAAATCGCACCGCCGTATCCTGGAAGAGGCCGTCCCCTTCAATATGGAGGCCGATTCGCTGAACTGCTCCGTACTCGGTGAAGATGCTGTTCCCGGTACGCCCGAGTTTGACCTCTTTGTCCGGGAGGTTCGCCGGGAGATGACGGCCAAGTGCGGCCAGAAGTGTACGGCCATTCGCCGCGTCATCGTCCCCGAAAATCTGCTAGAGGACGTACAAATCGCCCTCGGCAAGGCCCTCTCCAAAACCGTCATTGGCGATCCGCGAGCCGCGGGGGTCAAGATGGGAGCCCTCGCTGGCAAGGTGCAAGTCGAAGAGGTGAAGGAACGCGTTGCCGAACTGTCGAAGACGGCGGAGATCGTCTACGGCGATTTGGAAAACTTTGAGGTGCAGGGAGCCAGCAAGGACAAAGGGGCTTTCCTCGCCCCCATCCTCATGCTACAATCCGATCCCTTCAACAACACCGACGTACACGAGATCGAAGCCTTTGGTCCGGTCAGTACGCTGATGCCCTACAAAAACCTGGATGAAGCCATCGAGTTGGCCCAGATGGGCAAGGGCTCGCTCTGCTGCTCCATCGCTACGAGCGACGACCGCATCGCCCGTGATTACGTCCTGGGGGCCGCTACCCACCACGGCCGAATTTTGGTCCTCAACGAAGCTTCTGCCAAGGAGAGCACGGGCCACGGTTCGCCCATGCCCCTGTTGGTACACGGTGGGCCCGGTCGGGCCGGAGGGGGAGAAGAAATGGGCGGTTTGCGCGGAGTCAAGCACTACCTCCAGCGCTGTGCCATTCAGGGCTCGCCGACGACCATCACGGCCATCACCAATGTGTACCAGTACGGCGCCCGACAGACCGAGAAGCCGGTCCACGTTTTCCGCAAACATTTTGAAGAGCTGGAAATCGGCGAAACCGTCGTCACCGCCAAGCATACCGTCACCGAAGCTGATATTGTCAATTTTGCCAACGTCAGTGGCGACAACTTCTACGCTCACGTAGATGTTACGGCTTTAGACGACACCATCTTTGAAGGACGGGTGGCCCACGGTTATTTTGTCCTTTCCAAAGCGGCCGGGCTGTTCGTAGAAGCCAAGAAGGGGCCGGTACTGCTCAACTACGGCATCGACGAATGTCGTTTTACCAAACCTGTTTACCCCGGTGCCACGATTGGGGTGCGGCTGACCGTCAAGGAAAAGGTGGATCAGGAGAAACGCGAAGCGGACGATATCGCCAAGGGAATTGTCAAATTCCTGGTGGATGTGTACGATGAGACGGGCGAAACCGTAGCGCTGGCTACCATTTTGACGATGGTCAAGAAACTGGATCAAAACTAAACCACATGGAAGATAAAACCTTACTGGGCTCCGTCGACACGCAGGTGGCGGATGGGGTCGCTACGATCACCTTTTACCACCCCGCGCACAATTCGCTTCCGGGAAAACT
Source organism: uncultured Saprospirales bacterium (assembly GCA_937899855.1). GTDB lineage: Bacteria > Bacteroidota > Bacteroidia > Chitinophagales > Saprospiraceae > CALLVY01. Next base: position 32,699 of record CALCCH010000720.1, read on the forward strand.
GCTGGCCCAACTACGCGCGGCCATCGACGCTACGGGGGCCGACGCCGCCGTAAAGGTCGTAGTGCTTCGGAGTGCGGGCGATCGTACCTTTTGTGCCGGAGCCAGTTTTGACGAGCTGATTGCCATTGCGGGTCTGGAGGAGGGCAAACGCTTTTTCTCGGGTTTTGCCAACGTCATCAATGCCTGCCGCAAGTGCCCCAAGCTGATTATCGGACGAGTACAGGGCAAGGCAGTTGGCGGAGGGGTAGGCGTAGCCGCCGCAACGGACTACTGTTTTGCCACGCGCTACGCCGCGGTCAAGTTGAGTGATCTGGCCGTTGGCATTGGCCCCTTTGTGGTGGGGCCGGCGGTGGAGCGCAAGCTGGGAACCTCGGCGATGACCCAGTTGGCTTACAACGCTACCGAATGGCGCACGGCGGAATGGGCCCGCGACCGCGGACTGTATGCCGAAGTATACGAGTCGGCCGAGGCCATGGATGAGGCCATCGGACAATTAGCGGGGCGCTTGGCTCAATCAAATCCCGAAGCTATGCGTTTAATGAAAAAGGCTTTCTGGGAAGGTACCGAACACTGGGACCAGCTCCTGGCCGAACGAGCCGCCACGAGTGGTCAATTGGTCCTTTCCGACTTTACCCGAAAGGCCATCGAACGATTTAAAAATAAAGTCAGCAACTGATGGAAAAAGCAAATACGGTACTTTTGGTGATGCTCATCGGGCTGGGCCTGGCTGGCATGGCGCTCGATATGGAGGCCTTTCTGCCTTCTTTTTACCTGAGCTACAAAACGGCCATCGAATTGTACCTATTTGTATTCAGCGCCTTTTTAGTCCTCAAACGCGTCTTTTTTTACCGCCTGAGGGACCAAGTTGAGGTGGTTCGGCTCAAGCAGCGGAGCGAAAAGCAAAACCTGCTCCTCTGGTACGGTGCCATCCTGACTCTGTTTTACCTGACCTACCTCTGGCGCAACGATAATCTGTACAGCGCCAATATGGTGATGATTTCCTTATTACTCCTCTACTACAGCGGACAAATCCTCTCCAATAGCAATCCTTCGATTTACGTCGATGCCCGGGCGTTTTCCTTTGATGATTACTTCGTCCAAAACTGGCCCTGGCAGCAGCTGCGTCAGATTGTGGTGGATCAGAAAAAATTGAAGATCGAAGGGCAACACAAAGATTTCGAACTTGATTTTGACGCCATCGATGGGATGGACTACGTCAAATTATCGCGGGAAGTGGAAGCCAGTGTCCTCGATGGGGATCTGATTGATGACAATTCCTCCAAAATGCTACTCGAAGTAATCGAGGCCCACGCTCGCAACTACAACGTCCGTCTACAGACGTCTTAACTAACCAAATTGACCATGCTAAAAACGAAATCCAAAATAGCCAAGGGCGTCCTGCTCGATGCTTTCCGCCAAATGGCGACCGCCAAGTCGATGGCGGAATTGTACGAAGAAAATTTTAAGGTGGTATCCAAATACGTCCACGCCACCTCGCGTGGCCACGAAGCCATCCAACTCGCCGTTGGTCTCCAATTGCTGCCACAAGACTACGTCGCTCCTTACTACCGCGACGACGCCCTGCTGCTGGGTATCGGAATGCAGCCCTACGACCTGATGTTACAATTGCTGGCCAAACGGTCGGATCCCTTTTCTGGTGGTCGCTCCTACTACAGCCATCCCAGCCTGCGCCAGCCGGACCAGCCCCAAATTCCCCACCAGTCCTCCGCCACGGGCATGCAGGCCATTCCCACCGCGGGTATCGCCATGGGCATCCGTTATCGCGAAAAGGTAGGCCTGCCCTACGAACGCGAGGTGGGGAAAGATCGGCCCGTCGTCGTCTGCTCCTTGGGGGATGCCTCCATGACCGAAGGTGAAGTGAGCGAGGCCCTACACATGGCCGCCCTCAAGCAATTTCCAATGATTTTCTTGGTGCAAGATAACGAGTGGGACATTTCCGCCAACGCCGCTGAAATCCGCTCCAACGATGCGGCTACCCTGGCTCGGGGCTTTCCCGGTATCGAAGTGATCCAGCTCGACGGCAGCGATTTTATGGAGTGCTACAGTCAACTGCGCGCCGTCATCGCCACCATCCGAAAGGAACGGCGTCCCTTCCTCGTTCACGCTCGCGTACCGCTACTCAACCACCACACCTCAGGGGTCCGCAAGGAATGGTACCGCGATGACCTGGAGGAGCACCATACCCGCGATCCTTTTCCCCGATTCCGCAACCAACTGCTCGAACAGGGCCTCGCGGAAAGCGATTTGGATCAGATCGTAGCCGAGGTACGGGAATTGGTGGCCGCCGATTACCAACGTGCCCTGGCGGCTGAGGATCCCCGACCGGAGGATTTGTTCCAGCACGATTTTGCGCCCAGCCCCATTACCGAGGAGCGAGGCGAACGCGAGCCCGAAGGAAAATCCCCTACCGTGATGGTTGATTGTGCCCTTTTTGCGGTTCGGGAACTAATGGAAAAATACCCGGAATGTCTCTTGTACGGACAGGACGTTGGCGGTCGACTCGGCGGCGTATTTCGCGAGGCCGCGACCCTGGCCCAACAATTTGGCGACGAGCGCGTCTTCAACACCCCCATTCAGGAAGCCTTTATTGTTGGGAGTACGGTGGGAATGTCGGCGGCGGGCTTGAAGCCCATCGTCGAAGTCCAGTTTGCGGACTACATCTGGCCGGGCCTCAACCAACTCTTTACCGAAGTAAGCCGTTCTTGCTACCTATCGAATGGCAAATGGCCCGTGAGTATGATCCTCCGGGTGCCGATCGGGGCCTACGGTAGTGGAGGGCCCTACCATTCGTCCAGCGTCGAAAGTGTACTGACCAACATTCGGGGCATCAAAATTGCCTACCCCAGCAACGGGGCGGACCTGAAGGGATTGCTCAAGTCGGCGTTTTACGATCCCAATCCGGTGGTCATTCTGGAGCACAAGGGCTTGTACTGGTCCAAAGTACGGGGAACCGAAGCGGCCCGCACGATCGAGCCTTCCGAAGATTACGTCATTCCCTTTGGCCTGGCGCGTCGGGCCCTGGCGGCTAAGGATGAGGTCGTGGAGCGGGGGGAGTCGCTGGTGGTGGTTACCTACGGCATGGGGGTCCACTGGGCTTTAAATGCGGCCAAGAACTATCCGGGTAGGGTAGAGGTCTTGGATTTGCGAACCTTGTATCCCCTCGACGAGGAGGCTATTTACGCCGCGGTTCGTCGCCACGGCCGGTGTCTGGTGGTCACTGAAGAGCCCGTACACAATACCTTTGCCCAGAGTGTAGCGGCGCGGATTCAGGAAAATTGTTTTACCCACCTCGATGCGCCCGTACGGACCTTGGGGTCAGAAAATCTACCGGCCATTCCCCTCAATTCGGTGCTGGAGCAAACCATGATCCCATCGATCGAAAAGGTGGAAAAGGCAGTGGGAGATTTACTGGCCTGGTAGGCTGGTCAGCGGCAGTGGCTCGTGATCTTTTTCTTACCTTTGGGGCCAATCATAACGAATAGAAAATGACTGCATTCAAAGATAAGGTCGTCTGGATTACGGGAGCCTCTTCGGGAATTGGGGAGGCACTGGCTTACGAATGTGCCCGGCAGGGCAGTCGACTGATCCTTTCGGCACGGCGGCAATCGGAGCTGGAGCGGGTCAAAGCGGCTTGTGCCCTGCCCGACGAAGGGGTACTGGTATTGCCGCTGGATTTGGGGCAGCACGATGCGATGCCCGCCAAGGTAGAGGCCGCCCTGGCCCATTTTGGGGCCATCGACATTCTGATCAACAACGGCGGCATCAGCCAGCGCTCTATGGTCCGCGATACGGATTTCTCGGTTTACAAACGGCTAATCGACATCGACTATCTGGGCACGGTAGCTTTGACCAAGGCCGTGCTACCCGTATTTATTCGCCAGGGTGGGGGACATTACGCTGTAGTGACCAGTTTGATGGGGCGTTTTGCTTCGCCATTGCGCTCGGGCTACTGTGGTGCCAAGCACGCGCTCCACGGTTTTTTTGATGCCCTACGGATGGAGCACCACGACGATCGGATTCGGGTGACGCTGTTTTGCCCCGGCTACATTCGGACCAATGTATCGGTAAATGCTTTGACGGCGGATGGTTCGGCACAGCAGACGATGGACAAGGCGACGGCAGCGGGCATGTCTGCGGAGGAGTGTGCGGCCCGGATGGTGAGTGCCATTAAGAAAGAGAAAATGGAGGTCTTGATTGGGGGGAGGGAGACGTTGGCGGTTTACCTCAAACGCTTCTTCCCACGGCTGTTGCACCAGGTGGTTCGTAAAGCAGCGGTAACTTAGGGAGATCACCTCCAAAGCTACCTTTGAATACGTAAGTGGTGTACGCTTGCGCTTGCTTTACCTCGCTACGAGTGCCCGCCACATCAGAATACCGTGCCCAAGTCCCCATTACTTCCTCATGGATACAGGTATTGGGAAAGCGCGACGGGCTAAATAACAAAACCCCGAATCTGTTGAACAAATTCGGGGCTTCGTCTTTGGAGTACTCCGATCAGACGGCAAAGCTTTCGCCGCAGCCACATTCGCGGGCAGCATTGGGATTATTGAAATAAAACCCCTTACCGTCGAGGCCACCGGAAAACTCCAGCGTTGTATTACAGAGATACAGAAAGCTCTTGAGATCGGTGACGACCTTGACGCCATTGTCTTCGAAGACCTGGTCATTGGGCTGCGACTCGTTGTCGAAATCCATTTTATACGACAGCCCGGAACAGCCTCCACTCACCACGGATACGCGGATGAAGAAATCTTCGGCAATTCCACCATCGGAACGCAGTTCTTCGACTTTGCTTCGGGCGCTATCTGCTACGAATAACATGTGCGGTAATTTTTATGGAGTCAAAAAAGCCTTAGTGGCTCGCTTGGGCCTCGGCACTACCTTCCGTTTCGATGCCATTTTTGTGGCGATAGTCGGCGATGGCGCTTTTGATAGCGTCTTCCGCCAGTACGGAACAGTGAATCTTTACCGGGGGCAGAGCCAGTTCCTCTACGAGATCCATGTTGTCAAAGGTCATGGCCTCATCGATGGACTTGCCCTTGAGCCATTCGGTAGCTAGGGAAGAGGAAGCGATGGCCGAACCACAGCCAAAGGTTTTGAATTTCGCATCGCGGATCGTGCCGGTCTGGTCATCCACTTCGATCTGGAGGCGCATGACATCGCCACACTCCGGTGCTCCGACCAATCCCGTACCGACGTTTTCCTTGCTCTTATCGAGCGTTCCTACGTTGCGGGGATTCTTAAAATGGTCCAAAAGTTTATCAGAATAAGCCATGATATGATGTTTTTGATATTCTTTTCAAATGAATTAATAGTATGTTTCAGTTTGTTTTCTACGACTTATTTATGATAGCAATTGTGTACAAAATCAAACATTAGTGTTCACTCCACTCTACGGCATCCAAATCAATCCCTTCTTTATACATTTCCCAAATGGGACTTAGTTCCCGCATGTGGTTGACGCCATTGCGCACCGCTACGATGGCCCGGTCGATCTCCTCGTCGGTGGTAAAACGGCCCAAGCTAAAGCGAATCGAGCTGTGGGCGAGGTCGTCTCCGAGGCCGAGGGCGATCAGTACGTAGGAAGGCTCCAGAGAAGCTGACGTACAAGCCGATCCGGAAGATACGGCAATTTCTTGATTAAACGTCATCATCAGGCCCTCTCCTTCAACGTGCTTGAAAGAAAGGTTGGTAACGTGCGGCATCCGGTGCTCGGAACTGCCGTTGATGTAGACCTCCTCCAGGCTGTTGAGCAATTCTTGTTCCAAGCGATCGCGGAGCTTACTCAGCCGCTCGGTATCCTTTTGCATTTCTTGAGCGGCAATTTCCGCCGCTTTACCCAATCCGACGATACCCGGTACGTTCAGGGTTCCCGAGCGCATGCCCCGTTCGTGGCCACCGCCATCGAGTTGGGCCGTTACTTTTACGCGGGGCTTCTTGCGATTGACGAAGAGCGCACCCACTCCTTTGGGGCCGTACATCTTGTGACCGGTGAAAGCCATCAGGTGGCACCCAACTGCCTTGGGATCAACCGGAATTTTACCCACTACCTGGGTAGCATCACTCATAAACAGTACCCCGTGACGCGCGCAAATCTCACCGATTTCTTTCATCGGCTGGATGACCCCCGTCTCGTTATTGGCCCACATGATGGATACCAAGATGGTATTGTCCTTGATGGCCGCTTCGAGTTCTTTGAGATCGACGAGGCCCTCGCGATTGACTTCGAGGTAGGGCACTTCCCCCCCCATTTTCTCCACCTTCTTGCAGGCATCGAGTACGGCCTTGTGTTCCGTCTTGGCGGTGATGATGTGATTGCCCTTGCGGCTGTACATCTCAAATACCCCCTTGATGGCTAAATTATCGGATTCGGTCGCGCCGGAGGTAAAAATGATTTCCTTGGGATCGACACTGATCAGTTTGGCCACTTGCTCCCGGGCGTAGTCCACGGCTTCTTCCGCAGCCCAGCCAAAGGGGTGGTTGCGGCTGGCGGCATTGCCGGGGTGCTGATAGAAATAGGGCAGCATGGCATCTACGACGCGTGGATCCGTTGGTGTCGTAGCATTATTATCGAGATAAATTAGATTCTTGCTCATCGTCGTAATCTGCTTGAAAGGATTTAATTTTACAAAACCGATTTTTTCGGTGCAAATATAACGCTTTTCGTACAAAAAGGTTGTTGGCTGCAAACGACATTTGTCCCAGAATGCAAAGTGCCAAATTCTACTTACATTTGGCTGACAATCACTACTTTGCCGGGCGAGCTGGACTTCCGTGCTCAACAGCCTATATAAATTACTCGGTCCATGTCAGAAAGTCAAAATTTATTTGGAGAATTTCCGCCCCTAACGCGCGAAAAATGGGAAAAACGCATCCAAAAAGAGCTCAAGGGTAGTGCCCCGGAGACCCTCCACTGGCCCCTGGCGGAGGAAATCGAAATGCGCCCTTTTTACCAACCCGCCGCCGAATCGCTCCCCCGCCCCCACAATGGCCAGTCGAAACACAACCAATGGGACATCGGCGAAGACTTTGACGTAACCGCGCCCGCCGTCACCAACCGCGCCCTGCTCGAAGGCCTGCTCAATGGCCTGGAAGCCCCCCTCTTTCGCTGGCCGGCAAGCAATACCGACTTTCAATTGCCCCGCCTCCTGGCCGAGGTCCGAGCCGATTACATCCAAATCCATCTCCGTAGCCCGTCCCGTCCAGTCGCCTTGCTCCAACAATTTGCCCAGCACCAAGCCGCCGAAGGACTAGACTTGGTCGAATTGGAAGGCAGCATCAACGGATATTTTCTGCGCTTTCCCGATCTGGACCTCACCCTGCTGCGCGACCTGAGCGAGCAATTGCCCCGCTTTCGGTGGCTGCACCTGAGTGCTCCACGACCCCAGGCCAGCCCCGATGCCGCAGTGGCGGACCTGGTGGAGCTGTTGCACCAGCTGTGTGACAACCTGGTTCGGGCCCGTACCCTGGGTTGGGAACCGGCAGCCTTGGCCGATAAAATCGTCGTCGACCTTCACTTGGGAACCAGTTATCTGGTCGAACTGGCCAAAATCCGGGCGTGGCACTTGCTCTGGCCCCTGCTGTGGGAGGGCTTTGGGGTATCCGCCCCCCCGCCCGCTGCGGTTCACGCCTACCTGGCACCTGATACCCAGATTGAGGACCAGGACCTGAATATGATCCGCACCACGACCCAGGCCATGGCCGCAGTAATCGGTGGGGTACGGCGGTTGAGTTTGTTGCCCGCGGATGCTTTTGGGGGAGATTCAACACCGTTCACCCGGCGGATGGCGCGCAATGTCCAGCACCTCCTGCGGATGGAGAGCTACCTCGATCGGGTGGTCGATCCGGCGGCGGGCAGTTATTATCTGGAAACCCTGACCGAGCAACTTGCCGAGCGGGCCTGGCGCCAATTCCAAAGCGAGCACCGCTAGCGGGAAATTGTTTTGCTTTTTTGTGTTTTTTTAACGGATTATTAGCTAAATCACTCCAAAAGCGAGTATTTTTTCTTTCTCTTTCCCACCCCGCAAAATTTCTCGACTACGCGATTGGTAATCTGTCGCATTGTAACTATATTCATCCGTAGAAAATTATGGGAGAATACGGAATGGCAACAGCATAAACCATTACCCCTCCCCTATACTTATATTTTATTTTTTATAGTAAGGTAATTACCATTTTTTAATTATAGTAAAAGCAAAGTTTAATGAAATTCCTTAACCTATTGTTTTTGCTATTGCTGTCAAGCACAGTAATAGCACAAGGACCGGTATATGACCAGGTCCAACGCGCCCTAGCGCAATCCGAATCCCATTCCTTTGAAGTCGTCCGTAGCGTCAGCGATGCCCTGGGTAGCGCCGGGGTGCAAGACGAACTGAAAAGCGGCCTTTTGGTCGAATTTGATTTTGACGCCCTCCAAGGTCTGCGTCGCAAAAAACCGGCTTCCTTGGCATTGACCCTCCCCCTTCCCGAACTCGGCGATCGTCAGGTCAAGTTGATCAAAAGCCAAGTCCTGGCCCCCGATTTCCAAGTGTTTACCAGCTCGGGCACCCGCCTCGATTACCAGCCCGGGGCGTACTACCGCGGCGTACTGGTCGACGATCCCACGTCCCTGGTTTCCTTCAGTATCTTTGACGATGAGGTCATCGGTATGATCAATACGAAGCAGGGCAATTTTGTGATCGGTAAATTGCAAAAGGGAAACGCCACTACCCACCTCATTTACAACGATCGGGACCTCCTCGTGCCCGTCGATATGGAGTGCGGTACTCCGGACGATGGGGTGGTCTACCGCCCCGAAGAATTGACCTACACCGCCAGCCGGGCCCCCGGTGATTGTATCCGCATCTACGTCGAGATCGACGACGACGTGGTGACCAATAAGGGCGGTGCCACCGGAGCGACCAACTACATCACCGGTTTGTTCAACGAGTCCTTTACCCTCTACGCCAACGATGGGCTGACCCTGGTGATTTCCGAAATCAAGGCCTGGACGACCCCCGCCCCCTACTCGGGCAGCAGCTCCAGCGCCATGCTCAATTCCTACCAGGCCAATACCGGCGCCTTCAACGGCGACCTCAGCCACCTCGTATCCTACCAGGCCAGTGGGGGCATCGCGGCCGGTTTTACGGGCGTCTGTAATTCCAACGTCGATAACAGCAAGTGCTTTAGCAGCATCAGCTCGACCTACGCCAACGTGCCCGCCTACTCCTTCTCCGTGATGGTGGTGACCCACGAAATGGGACACCTCATCGGTTCGCGCCACACCCACGCCTGTGTGTGGAATGGCAACGGGACCGCCATCGACGGCTGTGCGGGCGCCACGGAAGGTTTTTGCTCCTTGCCCGGTAGCCCCTCCAGTGGGGGGACCATTATGAGCTACTGCCACCTCACCACGGGCATCGACTTTACCCAGGGCTTTGGTCCCCAACCCCGCGCCGTGATCCAAAATACCGTCAACAACGCGAGTTGCCTGACCAATTGTGGCTCGGGACCGACCTGCTCCGATGGCATCCAAAATGGTCAGGAAACCGGCGTCGACTGTGGGGGTCCCGATTGCCCACCCTGTTCGTCGACCTGTAACGACAATGAGGTCGTGATTACGATCAACCTCGACAACTATCCCGAGGAAACCAGTTGGTCGGTGACCAATTCCAGTGGAGGCACCGTGGGCTCCGGCGGTACTTATGGCAGCCAACCCGACGGCTCGACGGTGGTCGAAAGCCTCTGCCTACCCGATGGTTGCTATACCTTTACGATCAATGATGCTTACGGCGATGGGATTTGCTGTGGCTACGGCAACGGCTCTTATTCCGTGACCAGTGGTGGCCAGACCCTGGCTGCGGGAGGCAATTTTGGCGCCTCCGAGAATACCAATTTCTGCTTGGGAGGTCCGCCGCCGCCTACTTGTGATGATGGGGTACAGAATGGCCAGGAAACCGGAGTGGACTGTGGTGGTCCCGACTGTCCGGCTTGTCCCACGGGTGGGGTCATTTTGGCTTCTTACTTCGAAACCGGTTGGGATGGCTGGACCGATGGCGGTTCGGATTGTTACCGCTACAGTGGGTCGCGGTCCTACGAGGGTTCCTATTCGATCCGGCTTCGCGACAATTCGGGAACCAATTCGGCGATGACTTCGGGTTCGTACAACGTCAGTGCTTACAGCCAGTTGGACATCAACTTCTATTTTTACCCCAACAGTATGGAAAATGGGGAGGATTTTTGGGTCCGCTATTACGATGGTTCATCCTGGTCGACGGTGGCGGCTTACGCCAGTGGATCGAACTTTAACAATGGCACTTTTTACGTGGCCACGGTGACGATCAACAGCGCCAGCTACAATTTCCCCACCAACGCCCGCTTCCGCTTCCAATGCGACGCTAGTGCCAATGCCGATCAAGTCTACATCGACCAGGTGACGATTACGGCTTCCTCGGGGGCCCTGGCCAGCGACAGCCCGATCGCGACGATCGAACGGGTGGACAGCCCGATTCGCCCGGATGTGCTGGCTTCGCAGGAATTGGGAGATCCGGCAGCGGATGGTTTACAGGTCTTCCCCAACCCCGCGCAGGACGTCATCACGGTACGCTCGGATCGGGAGATCCAGTCGATCCGGGTGATTTCGACGACGGGCCAGGTCTTGCAAAATATCCGGGCCGCCAATTTCAATGAGCAGATCGACTTGCTGGACTTGAGCCCTGGTATTTACTATCTCCTCATTGAGATGGATGGGGAAATGGTGCCGCAAAAATTTGTAAAACGTTAAGTTGATTGTAAGATAAGACCAAACACCCTGAAATGACTAGGGGCCCCGAAATTACTTCGGGGCCCCTAATTTTATGCCTAAGTGCTGGGCCACTGGCCCCTGAAAATTACCACTTGATGTCGAAGGTGTAAGAATCGGCGTTATCATCGCTGGTGAGCGACACAGAGGCTACTCGCAAGAGGTAAAAACGGTTCGTGGCATTATCGAAAACGCCAAAGATATCGCCCTGTTGGACGGGGTCGGATTCAGGAAGGTTGGTAAGGCTGGTAAGGATCCCCTCAATTTGCTCCTTGGTCGTGATCTCGTCAAAACCAACGCCCTCGGGGAAATCAGAGGCTTCTACCTTGACCAATCCTCGGCCCATGTTGGGAGCGATTTGCTGCCGCCAGTTGGTGGCATTGGGCTGGCTGAGGTCGATACCCAAGTCTCTGATTTCGGCATCGGCATCACCGGAGTTGAGGTTTCCGTTACCGGTATCGAGGTCGAGTCCGCCCTGGCCCTGGGGGCCCGCAGCGTTGAGGAGGACGCCGTTGGCGTCGAGGTCGAGTGCGGTACCGGTAGCTTCGACGGTGATGGCGAGGGTAGCGGTTTGGCCATTGGCATCGGTCAGCTCGATGGTGTAGCTGTCGGTAGTGCCGATGGTGGAATTGGCGCGGATGGTGAGGTCCTTGGTAAAGCCATTTTGGTCGTCGCCGCTGAGGTCGACTCCGCCTTCAAATTCTTGGAGGGTACCGCCATCATCGAAGAAAAAGCGATCGGTACCGGTGGCTTCCGAGCCGCCTTCGAGGACAGCCAGGCGGGTCAGGGCCGCTCCGCTGGGATTGGTGGCGGTGAGGTTGATGGTGGTCAGGGCGCCGGGGGCGGCACTGAGTTCGGTGGTGCCGTTGGTTGCGCTCAGGGTGGGCGGGTTGGCGGCGATGGTGATGCTGATGGTTACCGAAGAAGTTTCGTTGTTCTCATCGCTGGCGATGAAGGTATAGTCGGCGGTACCGTCGTCTTGGGCGGTCAGTTCTACTTCCCAGGTCAGGTCGGTCTGCTCTCCGTCAAACAGGAGGGGCGCGCCGGAGGCGGCAGCGGCACCGTCGATGGTGATCCGGCTGGCGTCCATCCGAATGCCATCCTGCTGGAATTCGATGGCTCGCATGAGGTTGTCTCCTTGGCTGGCCGAGATCTTGACGTTGATCGTCTCACCGGCATTGATCGTGGCATCGGCGGAGAGGAAACCCGCCTCGCTGAGCAACTCAATGCTGGGGGGAATGACAAAAGAGTCGTCTTCGCCACAAGAGGTTACGGCGAATACGGCGATGGCCAGTAAAAGGAGATGGGGTAAACGGAAAAAGGTTTTCATGTAAAAATGAGTTTTGTGTAAAAATACAGATGTTGCTTGGTCAAATTAATTGAACCATTGCCCATAACGTAGGAGCCGAAGCATATGTTGGCTAGGCAATTGAAATCTGCCGCAAAAATGAGGAAAAATTAATTAAGATGCACGCTTATTAGAAAAATATTTGAAGCCGTATTGATTGATTATGAGTTACTTAGTGCCAAAAAAACGAAAAGTTGCCCGCTTTTTAACAGACAACTTTTTCGATGGTCTTAAAATGGATAGTAAGTAGGAATAATACAGCTCGCCGAAATCGGCGTATGCAGTTCTTTGGTTTTTGATCATGGGACGAAGCTTGGTGCTAGTAAGTGGCTCCGACAGCATTGGAGGGATCAAAAAGGATACCATAGTGCTATTAGGTAATATGAAGGGGATTGGCTAATTTGAAGGCCCGAAAGGGAGGGGAGCAACAGATCGGGAGGGGCCAGCAGCGGGTAAGAGAGTACTCCTAACTACCTGGTTGGACAAATAATCGGAAACAACGCTGCCAGCCACCTGCGATCTACCTTTTCACTTTCAAGAGGATAATGGGTACAATGTGGAGTATCCTCGGGATTATTCCCTCATCAAGCCGGGTGCTCTCATAGCTTGAATCGAGGTCATTTTTCGTTTTGGGATCCTCTTTTTCCCAGTACTTTTACGAGTAATTTAGGGGAAAAAAAGCTCCCAAACCCGTTTCTCCACCCCATTCCGCCCGACCTTAATACTGTTTAACATTGGTTAGTGGGAAATCCAGCATTGTTAAAAATGTTAACCAATAAATTGTTGTTTGTCAAATAAATACGAAGATGTTAATTTTTAATATGGTGATTGTTAATTTTGTTAAAGGCCTATTTTAAGATGGAAAAACCCGATCCGAGTAGCGCTCCGACTCCGCCCGACCCCCGCGCCAAAGCCGCCGCGGCATTCAAACGCCATCGCCGTCGGCAGCGCCCCCTCGAATATTACCTCCGGGGGATTGAAAACGGCGACCGCGTGGTGCTGGGCCAGGCGATTACCCTCATCGAGAGTACCCGCCCCGATCACCAGCGGCTGGCCCGTAGCCTCGTCGAAGCCTGTCTGCCCCGGGCGGGGCGCTCCACCCGGCTGGGCATCACCGGCACCCCCGGCGTCGGCAAAAGTACCTTTATCGAAGCCCTCGGCCAGTACCTCCTCGAACAAGACCACCGCCTGGCCATCCTCGCCATCGACCCCAGTAGCCAGCGCAGCGGAGGGAGTATCCTGGGCGACAAAACGCGGATGGAGGTGCTCACCAGTCACGAGGCCGCCTTTATCCGACCCTCCCCAGCGGGAAATTCCCTGGGGGGCGTGGCGCGCCAAACCCGCGAAACCATCCTGCTTTGCGAAGCCGCGGGCTACGATACCCTCATCGTGGAGACGGTGGGCGTCGGACAATCCGAAACCGCCGTACATTCCATGGTCGATTTCTTCCTGCTGTTGCTGCTGCCCGGCGCGGGCGACGAGCTGCAGGGCATCAAACGGGGCATCGTGGAGATGGCGGACCTGATTGCGGTCAACAAAGCGGATGGCAATCGCCTCAGCCTGGCCAAAAATACCCAACTCGCTTACCGCAATGCCCTCCACCTCTTTCCCCCCAGCGCCAAAGATTGGTCGCCCCGGGTACTGGGCTGCTCGGCCCTCGAACGCCAAGGGATGGCCGAAATCTGGACCCAAGTGCTCGATTACCGCCAACAAATGCAAGCGAGCGGCTACTGGGAGGAGCATCGCCGCCAGCAATCGGCCTACTGGTTTCGGGAGAGCATCGATCGGCTTTTACGCGAAATATTTTACCAACACCCCGCCATCGCCAAGCGCCTGGAAGACCTCGAAAGTCGAGTGCTAGCGGGGCAAGTCTCCTCCTTTGGCGCCGCCCAACAATTGCTCGACCTTTTTCAATCCCGTGAACATTAATTCTAATATTTCTCGATTGTAGAGAACTTCTGCGAAGTCAAAACTGTTTTATTGGTTCAGTTCACTATTACCGAAGCTTATGACGCGATCGCTTTAGCTGCGCTTCGTGTCCGCCAAAAATCAATAATCATGGATGCTAACTGGATAACGGTTTTCAGTGCCCCAGAATACTTCAAGGTTGAAGTAGTCAAGAGTTTTCTTGAAGAACACGGCGTTGACGGGTATATTATGGAACGCCCGGATTCTGCCTACGTCATGCTGGGAGAGGCACAGTTATTAGTACCAACCAACCAGGCCGATACGGCCACCAACCTGCTACAGGGCCGAGATTTCTAGGAAAATTCTCGCCGCTCCGGGGGAGTCGGAAAATACACTTGGACCATCAAATTGGGATGTTTTTGTCGCTCGGACAAAAGCAATGATATCACTGTGGCATTATCAAATCAAAAAGTTTGGATTTCCTTGGGATCGCTTGGGCTCAACTGGCGAAGAGCTGGCTGGGGTCTTTAAAGGATTTGAATTCGAGGGCATTGCCACTCGGGTCTAGAAAGAAGAGGGTGGCTTGTTCGCCGACTTCGCCCGCGAAGCGGATGTAGGGGTCGATGAGGAAGGTGGTCCGGGCGGCGCGTAGTCGATCGGCGATTTGGTGCCATTCTTCCCAGGGGAGGACGGCTCCGAAATGGCGGACGGGGACCCGCTGTCCGTCGACGGGGTTGTGGGGCTGGGCCTCGTCGGTATCGTCAACGAGGTGAGCACTGATTTGGTGGCCCCAAAAGTTAAAGTCGATCCAGCGGTCGGAGGTGCGGCCGACGCGGCAACCGAGGAGGCTTTCGTAAAACTGGCGGGTTTGGGCGAGGTCTTTGACCGGAAAGGCGAGGTGGAATGGCGTCATGGTGAGTGGCTTTTGATTAATTTTTTTTGGCTCAGGCATCGAAACGGAGCGGTCAGCAGTTATTAGACTGATCAGCGCGCCGTTGGCACGTAACCCTTACGACTGATTCGGACCGTTAAATCTAGCATTATTTTACTAAAACAAAAATCAATGAAGCATCGCTGGATTCCACTCCTTGCCTTCCTGATATTGCTCCTCGGTGCTTGTGGGGAAGAGGCGGAGGAAAATCAATTTGTACAGGGGCTCCAACCGATTTACGCCGAGGACCTGTCGCCGGAGCACCTCGTCCTACTCCCTCCCCAACCCGTCGAAAGCCTGGGAAAAATCTACACCAAAGACCAACTCCTCTTCATCGGCGAACAGGGCCGGGGCATTCACATCTACGACAATACCAACCCGGAGCAGCCCATCAACCTGCACTTTTTGGAAATTTTTGGCAGCCAGGAAATCGCCATCCGGGGCAATATTCTCTACGTCGATAATTTTCAGGACCTGGTGGCCATCGATATCTCCGATCTGTCCAATCCTCGGGAGGTGAGCCGTGTCAAGGGGGTGTACGAATTGGGCAATGGTCTTTTCCCAACGGAGTACTCGGGCTACTTCGAGTGCGTGGATCGCCGGCGTGGTGTCGTGATCGGTTGGGAGGATGCCCTGCTCACCGATCCTCAGTGTCTGCGTTAAACCCCATTGCCCCATCCGAAAAAATGATCATATGAAAACGGTATTTAACTCCTTTTTTGGCGGCCTCGTCGCCCTGCTTTTTATCCTCTCGTTCGCTGCTTGTACGGCCGACAACGAGCTGGCCAGCTCGGGGGATACGGGTGTGGGAGGCTCCCTGGCCCGGTTTACCATCATCGGCGATTACCTCTACGCCATCGACCATACCAACCTCAAAGTTTTCGACCTCGAAAACCCCGCCGCTCCCCGTTTGGTGGGCGAGCAAGAAGTCGGTCAAATCGTCGAAACCATTTTCCCCCTCAACGATCTTCTCTTCATCGGCTCGGCCCAGTCCTCCTACATCTACCGGGTTACCGACAATGGAATCCCCGAATACGTCAGCGAATACGATCACAGCCTCATCGTGAGCTGTGACCCCATCGTGGCCACCGAAAAATACGCCTACGTGACCCTGCGGTCGGGGGGCGACTGCCGCGTGGGCTTCACCCTCAACGAACTCCATATCCTCGACGTTGAAGACATCAACAATCCCCGCCTCATCGCCACCTACCCCATGCAACACCCCCTCGGTCTTGGCATCGATGGCGACCTGCTCTTTCTCTGTGACGATGCCGCCGGGCTCAAAGTATTCAACGTAGCCGACCCGGCCAGCATCGAGCTGCTCTACCACTTTACCGATATGGTCGCTTACGACGTGATCACCCTCGATGGGCAATTGATCGTGGTGGGGCCCGATGACCTCTACCAGTTCGATTACCGTGATCGGAACAACATTCGCATCCTCTCCCAGATTCCGATCAAGGCCTGAGCCGAAAACTTAAACTAGCCAAGCATGTGGAAAACTTACTGTAGTATCCTGGTTTTGGGACTTTGCCTCCAGCTGGGCTTTGCCCAAAACTACGAGACCTATCTCCCCGAAGATTATCGGTTGCAACTCAAGTTTAACCCCCTGGCCCTGATCTCCTTGCAGTATCCGGGTATCCATTTCGGATCGGAGCACCGCTTAACGAAAAAGAGCACCTTCATCACTGAGGTGGGGGCGATGCGGCGTTTTGCCAGCCCCTTTTCCACTTGGCCTGCCAACCTGTGGGGCTACCGCCTCCGCTCGGGCTGGCGCTATTACACCAAGGGGCATCACCAAAACCGTACGGACTTTTACCTAAGTAGCTGGTTGCAGGTCAAACAACTGTACGTATCGGAAAACGACTTCGTCGAACGCTTTGGTGGGGCGTTCAGAGAACGCATGGATCTGCGAGAGACCCGCAACTACCTCGGCGCTTTTTTTGCATTGGGCTGGCAGGGAGCCATATCGCCCAACAGCCGCTGGGAGCTTGACTTTGGGATGGGAGTCCGTTACCGTTGGGTAAGCAGAAATATCCTACCTGCCGATGTCATTGATCCCCGCACGGATACCAGAAACACCGCTTTTGGACCTCTGGAGCAGAACTTGTTCTGGCCCGATTGGATGCCGATATTTACCCTCGATTTTCGCTTCAACTTTTTGATTCCCCGAAAAAAGTCGTCCCCAGTCCGGTGACGCCTATTCCAGCTCGACCACCAGGTCGTCTTGTTCGACCAGTGTTTTCTCCGCCAGGTAAATCTTTTTGACCCGTCCTGCGCGGTGAGCGGTAATGGTACTTTCCATCTTCATCGCCTCGATCACGAAGAGCGGCGCATTGACGGCTACCTCCTCTCCTTCGCGTACCAAAATCTTGGACAAACTTCCTTGCAAGGGCGATCCCACCTCGTGGTCGCTGGTCACCTTTTGATTGACTACGGCCGTCGATTTGGCCGATTGGTCCCGCACCTCGATCGCCCGGTTTTGTCCATTTAGCTTAAAGGAAACCGTACAATTGCCATTGGGGTCCGCGGCGCTCCGGTTGAGGTACTGCACCAGAATTTGCTTGCCCTCGTCGATTTCGATGAGGATTTCCTCGTTGGGTTTTAAGCCGTAGAAAAAGGCGGGGGTGGGGATGTGGTGTACCTCGCCGTACTCGCGCTGGTGTTCGAAATAATCGCTGTAAACCTTTGGGTAGAGCGAATAAGAGATAAAGTCTTTGAGGTTGGTATACTCATCAAATTGCTCCTGAAAATCGGCAAAGGACTGCTCGATATCGATGGGGGAAAGGTGGGCATTGGGGCGGCTGGTGTAGGCCGCTTCGCCCTTGAGAACCATGCGTTGGAATTTGGGGGGAAAGCCACCGGTGATTTGCCCCAGATCTCCCCGCATCAGGGATTTCATGCTCTCCGGAAAGGCCAGCGTGTCACCCCGCTCGGCGATGTCCTCCGGAGTCAAGTTGTTGGCGGTCATAAAGAGGGCCATGTCGCCGACGACTTTGGAGGAGGGCGTCACCTTGACGATGCCGCCGAGCAAATCGTTGACCACGCGGTAGTTTTTCTTGACTACGTCAAACTGCTCCTCCAAGCCCAGGGCCCGAGCCTGTGGGCGTAGGTTGGAATACTGGCCACCGGGAATTTCGTGTTCGTAGACTTCGGCCGTGCCCGCCCGCAATTCGGTCTCGAAAGGGTAGTAGTACTGGCGCACTTGTTCCCAGTAATTGGAATAGGCATTGAGCGAGTGTAGGTCGATGGCCTGGGCCCGGGGGTGCCCTTCCATCATGGCGACGATGGAGTTGAAATTGGGTTGGGAGGTGAGTCCCGAGACGGCACTGAGGGCCACGTCGACCACATCCACGCCGGCTTCGATGGCTTTGAGGTAGGTGGCCGATTGGATGGACGAGGTATCGTGGGTGTGGAGGTGGAGGGGCAATTGGACGGCTTCGCGCAGGGCGCCGATCAACTCCTCGGCGGCACGGGGGCGCAGCAGTCCGGCCATGTCCTTGATGGCGATGATGTGGGCGCCGGCGTCTTCGAGCTGGCGGGCCAGGTCGAGGTAGTACTGGAGGTTAAATTTGCTGCGCTCGGGATTGCTGATGTCTCCAGTGTAGCAAATGCTGGCCTCGGCCAGTGCTCCAGTGCGTTCGCGGACTGCGCGAATACTCGTACGCATGGCTTCCACCCAGTTGAGCGAATCAAAAATGCGGAACACGTCGATTCCGGTTTCCCAGGCCTTTACGATAAAGGCCTCGATCAAGTTATCGGGGTAGGCGGTGTAGCCCACGGCATTGGACCCCCGCAGCAGCATCTGGATCAGAACGTTAGGCATGGCCCGCCGCAGTTTTTCCAAGCGTTGCCACGGACACTCCTTGAGGAAGCGCAGCGCCACGTCGAAGGTGGCCCCCCCCCAGGCCTCCATCGAAAAGACCTGGTGGCCGTGATTGCGGGCGAAGCTCTCCGCCACGCGGAGTAAGTCGTAGCCGCGTACCCGCGTGGCGAGTAGGGATTGGTGGGCATCGCGAAAGGTCGTGTCGGTGTACTGAATCGCCGTTTGCGCACGGAGCCAAGCTGAAAAGCCTTCCGGCCCCAATTCGTTCAGACGGTCTTTGTTTCCCTTGGGGAAACTGCCCTCCACCCCAAAATCCGGTACGTGCGCCGCGAGGAACTGCCGGTCGGGATCGACCTTTTTGACGTCGGGGTTGCCATTGACGATTACCTCGGCCAAAAATCGGAGGGCCTTGGTCCCCCGATCGCGAAAACGGGGTGGGGCCACCAACTCGGGGTGCTCGTCGATAAAGCGAACGGTGGCCTTGCCCTTTTGAAAAGTCTCGTCTTGCAGCAGATTGATCAGAAAGCCAATATTGGTTTTGACGCCCCGAATTCGAAACTCGCGCAGGGCTCGGTGCAGGCGTTCGGCAGCTCCACCGAGGGTCCGCCCCCAGGCGGTCACCTTGACCAACATGCTGTCAAAGAAGGGCGAAATCTTGGAACCCGCGTAGGCACTGCCCGCATCGAGACGGATGCCAAAGCCCCCCGCACTGCGGTAAGCGATGATGGTGCCGTAATCGGGTTTGAAATTGGCGGCGGGATCCTCAGTCGTCAGTCGACACTGGATCGCGTAGCCGTGGCATTCGACGTCCTCCTGACTGCGAATGTAGATGGTGGGGTGGTCGAGCCGGTAGCCCATGGCGATCAAAATCTGAGAGCGTACGATGTCTACCCCGGTGATTTCCTCCGTGATGGTGTGCTCCACTTGGATGCGGGGGTTCACTTCGATAAAGTAGATGTGCTCCTCGGGATCGACCAAAAATTCGACCGTTCCCGCGTGGCTGTATTCCACGTGCCGAGCAATTTGCAAGGCGTACTCGTAGAGCTTCTCGCGGGTATCCTTGGCCAGACCGATGGAGGGGGCCACCTCCACCACCTTTTGAAAACGCCGCTGTACCGAGCAGTCGCGTTCGTAAAGGTGAACGATATTGCCGTATTTATCCCCGAGAATCTGTACCTCGATGTGTTTGGGATTTTCGACGTACTTCTCAAAAAAGACCGTTCCATCTCCAAAAGCAGTTTGGGCCTCCCGCTGTGCTTCGCGGTATTCGACCAAAAGTTGTTCTTCGTTGCGGACCACGCGCATGCCCCGGCCTCCACCTCCGGCGGCAGCCTTCACCATGATGGGAAAGCCAATGCGGCGTGCCTCCTGGAGCGCCACCGCGTCGTCGGTCAGGGCCGACCGGCTGTCTTCAATCAGGGGGACGGCCAATTCCCGAGCGATCCGTTTGGCGGCCACCTTATCCCCCAGGCGTTCCATCACCTCGGGCTCGGGGCCGATAAAGAGGATTCCCGCCTCGCGACAGCGCCGCGCGAAGCGTACGTTTTCCGATAAAAAACCGTAGCCCGGGTGAATGGCCTCTACCTTATTTTTGAGGGCCACGCGGATGATCTCTTCAATGTCGAGGTAGGGCTTGAGGGGATCGTCTTTGGCACCGATCTGATACGCCTCGTCCGCTTTGTAACGGTGGAGGGAGTAACGGTCTTCGTAGGTAAAAATGGCAACCGTACGGAGCTTGAGTTCGGAGGCCGCCCGGAGTATGCGGATGGCAATTTCGCCACGGTTGGCCACCATAATTTTTTGGAAACGCTGTTTTTGTTCAGCCATACTGAGTGAGGGATTTCAAAACCGTTAAATAATGTGTTCCACCGGGATGCCGGAGCAGTAGATCGGTTGGGCCAGATCAACAAAATATGAATTCTTAACGTAGTCCGATGAAATAGGTTGAATAAAATTGATAAAAGGCAATGCCGCGGTATCCTTCGAGATACCGCGGCACTGTATCGGGTATTGAAAATCAATTAGCAATGCTAAAATCAGCTTTTCCTTCACCTATACAATCATAAGCAGGCGCTGGCTCCGGAGGGACCCATCCGCCATCCGCAAGCGTACGAAGTAGAGTCCACTGACCAATTGCTGCCGCAAGTCGTGACGGAAATGGCTTACTCCCACGGGGGGCTGAATGGCCTCCATCAATTTGCCCTGAGGGCTGAGAACCTGGATATTGTCCACGGCTTGGTCTAGCCCGGTCAGGTCAAACTGGAGGGCTTGGCCCGCGGGGAGTGGGTTGGGGTAAATGCGCACCTGGCCCTCGGCTGCGCCCGTCTCACGGGCTTGGATCAGACGGGTCGCATCCGTCTCGCCGTTCAGACCAATCGGCCCACCGCCAGTATCGCCACCGCCTTCGCCCTGGTCGCCGCCTTCACCACCGGCGTCGCCATTGCTGTCGCCCCCTTCGGGATAAACAAAGGGATGATCGCAATAATCGCCGATCAGGAGCCACTTACACCCCTCGTACTGGATTTCGTAGTAATAGGGAATGCTCGGTTGCATGCCTTCGACCGGACGGCAATCCAAACTGGAAGGTACGCTGATCTGAATGCCCTCGCAAATCCGTGGGAACTGACTGCCCGGCGAAGAACAGATGATGAAGGTACCCGTTGCCGTACTCACCTGACCCGTCAGGTGATTGATCACCGTGACCGGATCGAAGGGCGGCAAGCCCGGGATGGCTATCTCCAGGCGATTGCGGGGCATGTCGATCTGTCTGATCGAAGCCGCCGCCGCCCCCAGACAACCAGCGGGCAATTCGCAGCCGGTG
>CALCCH010000721.1 GCA_937899855.1 uncultured Saprospirales bacterium
CTTTAACGTTAATTTATTTATCGGTCTGAAATTCGCTAGCTGGTATGTCTTCTAAGGGGTAAAACGATTGGAAGGGGTCATGCGCGAGGCCCCGCGCCGGCTCCGGCTCCTGCTTTTGCCCGGCGCCGCTGCGCTCTGGATCGTCTTGCTACTCAAGTACCTAAAGCGTCCCTCATGACCCCTAAATTGCGCCGTACGCACCGACTGATTTGGTGGGGGATTCTCCCGCTGCTCGCCCTGGCCTTTTGGGCCAGCATCACGGCGGCACCCCGCAGTTTTCCCCAGGCCGAATTGTACCGGGAACAGCCCGCGGCCCTTCCCCAGTTGATCCGCAGCCACGATACCCCCGCCTTTGGCTTTGCACTACGCCGGGCCGAATCGACGGAAGCCCAGCAATTGGAAATACGCCTCAAGACGCCGCTGCCGGGCCCCAGCACCGCCGTCTACCAATGGACCGATCGCGATACCCCCCAAGCCCGGCGCCAGTTTGTGGGCTACTTGGGCCAGCGCGTCAGCTACCGCGTTCCCATCGGGACTAGCATCCCGGCGGAAACGGATATTACTTTGGAACTATTTGACCTCATCCAACGGGAACAAATCCTGTTGGTGAGCTGGTAAACGCCCAAACTCAACCTATGAGTCACAATTACGAACTGGTACTGTGGAACCGACAGAAGAAAATTTACGACCGCATCATGGGAGGCCTGATGCTCCTTTACCTGCTTTGCTTTGCCGTCCTCCAAATCCTCTTCTACCCCCAAATCACCGCCGAGACCCTCATCATTCGCGCCACGGGCAGCCTCGCTTTTTTGATGCTGCACCTCATCCTCTGCATCGGCCCCCTCAGTCGGCTTAAGCCCCGCTTTCTGCAGATCCTCTACAACCGTCGCCACCTGTGGGTTTCCATGTTTTTGGTGTCCCTGGTTCACGGCGTCTTCAATACGATCCAGTTTCACGCCCTCGGCAACCGCGATCCCATTTTGTCCCTATTCACCTCCAACCTCCACTACGATTCCTTCGCCAATTTCCCCTTCCAGACGCTGGGTTTTATCGCCCTGCTGATCCTCTTCCTAATGGCCGCCACCAGCCACGATTTTTGGCTAAAAAACCTGAGTCCCCGCATCTGGAAAGGGCTACACATGATGGTTTACCTGGCCTACGCCTTACTGGTGCTGCACGTCCTGCTGGGGATTGGGCAATTGGAGACGGCCAGCCTGCGCTTGGGAATCGTCGGAGCGGGCGTACTGCTCGTGACGGGCTTGCACCTAAGCGCCGCTCTCGTCGGAAACCGTCGGGAGCGGGCCATCAAGCCGGAGCCGGAACGCGACTTCGTACGCGTCTGCCCGGGCGAGGACATCTCGGATCAATGCGCCACCACCGTGATGATTGGGGAGGAGAATATCGCCCTGTTCCGCTACGACGGTCAGGTATCGGCGGTCAGCAACTTGTGCCGACATCAGAATGGGCCGCTGGGGGAGGGTAAAATTGTGAATGGCTGCATCACCTGCCCCTGGCACGGCTACCAGTACTTGCCCCACAATGGCCAATCACCGCCGCCTTTCGAAGAGAAGTTAGAGACCTACGATGTGCAGATCCGGGAGGGCATCGTCTACGTCAATCCCAAGGCCTACGCCCCCGGTACGGAACGGCCGCCGGCCAAGATTTAGCCGAGCCCCAAAAGCTTCCCCCCCTTTCCAATCACCCCACCCTAAAATCCGAACGGATGGAAAAGAACAAG
Organism: uncultured Saprospirales bacterium; assembly: GCA_937899855.1. Classification (GTDB taxonomy): domain Bacteria; phylum Bacteroidota; class Bacteroidia; order Chitinophagales; family Saprospiraceae; genus CALLVY01. The sequence continues at coordinate 1,739 of CALCCH010000721.1, forward strand.
ACCAAGCAGCGCGACTTTTATATCGGTTGGCAGGACCGGGCGCCCGCCCCCTTCGCCCGTACGGGCCTTCGCCTTACCCTGGTCCTCGCTTTGGTCCTGCCCCTCGTCGCGGCGGGGCTGGTGCTGACCCAACGGGGCTTTGCCGACTCGGTATTTGAGTTTGGCCAATTGCGGGAAATCGAGGGCTGGCTGGTGCTCGACCCCGTTCCCCAACTCAAAATCCTGGCCAGTGACGTAGCCGACGAACGCCCCGCCGTAAAGAGCATCTTACTCCTCGGCTTTGGCAAACGGGGAGCGGAGGCCGACATCGAGCGGTGGCGAGCGGAACACGGAGACGCACTCTTCAAACGCCCCGTTCGACTGCGCGGCACCTTGCTGTATCACGACGGCAAAACCCTCCTGGAGCTGTCGGAAGGGCCCGCCGCCTGGGTCGCCTGGGCGGAGACGTCAAGCCCCTGGCAGCCCCGGCGGGAGGTTATCGGGGAGGTCAAGTTGCGGGGAGAAATCTACGATCCCAAATGTGCCTTTGGGGTGATGAAGCCCGGTCACGGCAAACCCCACCGCTCCTGCGCCATTCGCTGTATTTCGGGGGGCATCCCTCCCGTACTGTGCATCCGGGATGAAGGGGGCCAGGCCAACTACCTCCTCCTACTGGATCGCGCGGGGCAGCGCCTCCACCAGCGGGTACTCCCCTACGTCGGTGACCAAATCCAGGTGTGCGGTCAGCTGGTGCGTCAGGACGATTGGCTCTACCTCTACACCGATCCCAACCAGGACCTGCTGCGCCTCCAACCCCATTGGATGGAAGGCGACCTCCGCATGTGCGCAGAATAGCTCCTCCCATCGCCACCGGGCTCCAAGGCTAGGACTGGATCAGCACTTTCACGCCCTTGAGACGCAGGGCCATTACCTTGAGGTGATCACTGGGGCACATTTTTCCGTTCAGGTACAGTTGTTTTACCGACAAGCCCAAGACGGACCAGGGCAGCTCGATTTCCCGCACAAAATAGAGCCGCAAAGACCACCAGGACTGGGACAGTACCTCGGTGGGAAAATGTTTCAGGTTGAAATAAGAACCCGAATCACTTTGTCGCTCCTCCGGGACTTGGTCGACGATGGAACCGCGCCGTTCGCCCAGTACCCAGCCCAGTTCGGGACGCAAGCCCAGGTGGGAGCGATCCTGGCGCAGACCAATAAAGCCCGCCCAGTATTCCATCGGTATTTCCGCGATCAATTCGCCAGTGGACCCCAATTGACGCAGGAGAAATTCCACGCACACCACTTCCTTGGGCAGCTTGTCCGGGATGTCGTGAACGTCCAGGCGTTTCGTCTCAAAATGATTGAGCTGGCCCCAGCGATCGTAGGGATAGAAGCGTAGGATCCAGCCGTCGATGTACTGGGGATGGCCGTATTCCTCGGTGCTGTGGATCTTAAACATGCGCTGCCAAAAGGAGCGGTCGATGTCCCCCCGGCTGGTCCGCAGCAGGGCGTCGAGTAGGGGGTCGAGTTGGTCTACCCACCAGTCCAGGTGGTAGACGCGCAGCCGGTTCAATTTGTCGCGCATCCGCTCCCAATCTTCGGGACGGCCTTCCAGGTGAATTTCGGGAATGCCACAGATCGTAATGTTTTGGATGTATTCGAAATAGGACTTGAAGGTATCGAGGATGGTCAGGGCGTTGACCATGCGTTCGGTGGGGCCCGTGGTACTAAAATCCGCACGCAGTACCTCGACGAGGTCACGCCCCACAATCTCATCGATGTGGTCCACAAAATCTTGGGCCCGTTCTTCCCAAGTGGAATCGAGGGGGGAGTGGATGATGATGTTTTGTCGCCAGGGGAGGTGGGGAAAAACTTCGTCGGGGGTGTTTTTTCCAAAATTGACGTGGCGGGAGAAGCCCTGGGTGATCAGAAGCCAGATCATGTCTGGCGATAGGGTGAAGGGACGGTGCTCGGAGTAGGCCCGGTACATGCCTTGCAAGAAGGGGTGAAAACCGAGGGCCAGCAAGGTATCGGGGTGGAGGCTATGGGCCTGTACTTGGGTAAAAAATTGGGCCCAGATAGCGGAGAGTGGCAGCTCGGGGAGTCGTTCGGTGGGGCGCTCCAATTCCTCCACCAGGAAGCGAATGCCGGTGGCGTCGTGGCTGAGGATGTTAGCAGAATTTTCTAGAAGCCATCTCAAAATGTTTTTGCTGGCGAGGGAGCGGTCATTTTTGTTCCGACGAGGCGCCAAAACGGAGCATAGCCGTAGCTACGCGACGCTTTTGGCAACGAAGTAGGAACGAAAATGAACCTGCCGCAGCCCGAAGTATATTTTTGAAATGGCTTCTAGTGTGGGCATGGCTGTATTTTGGGATTTCCATCAATCCCATAACGTTAAAATTACCGTTTGGATACAAATGGTTCCTCGGGTCAGTCGCCTTCCCCAGTACCCCTGGTATTAAGTCTGCACCCGGACCCCATAAATTCCCCACCGGGTTTCCCCTTCCTCCATTCTTTTCGTACTTTTAAGACCATGGAATTGCTCATCTCCCCCGTCGGTAAACGACAGCTGCTGACGGAGATTCAAAAGCTACCCGATAGTGATCTGCTAATGCGCCGAGGCCATTTCGAGGTGTACCTCAGCCAGCTGGGCGACCGCCCTACCCTCCTCCGCGAAATCGGACGCCTACGCGAGGAAACCTTCCGCTCCGTTGGGGAAGGCACCGGTAAGGCCTTGGACATCGACGAATTCGACCGCTACTACCACAACCTCTTTATCTGGGATCGCCAAGCCGGGCGCATCGTCGGCGGCTACCGCATGGGGCCGGGGCGCGAGATCGTCCGCCGCCGCGGACCGGAGCAGTTTTACCTCCACAGCCTATTCGACGTCCACCCAGCCGCCCAGCCCCTACTGGCCCAATCCGTGGAGCTCGGCCGCTCCTATATCGTGGAAGACTACCAGCGGGGCTATTTGCCCTTCTTTCTCCTGTGGCGGGGCATTCTTTGCTTTTTGCTCCAACACCCCGAATACCGCTACCTCATCGGACCGGTCAGCATCAGCAAGTACTACTCGGGGCGGAGCAAAAGCCTGATCGTAGCCTTCGTCAAACGCTACTTTTTTGACGATCAGTGGGCGGCCTACTTCCACCCCCGTCAGCCCTTCGAGCCCGATCTGGCTACCGGCGATCTGGAGCACTTACTCGATCGCCTCCAGGGCGATCGCCTGGCCGACTTGGAAAACCTGCTCGATACCATCGAACCCGACCACCTCAAAGTCCCCGTACTCCTCAAGCAGTACACCAAGCTCAACGCCCGCTTTATCAGCTTCAACATCGACCCCAAATTCTCCGACGCCCTCGACGGTTTGATGCTGTTGGATCTGAAAAATTTACCCCCCGAGACCCTTCGCCTCCTAAACGAAAAATAGTCCGCTCCATGATCGCTACCCTACGGGCCGCGCTCCGACTCTTGTTCTTTGCCCTGGGCTCCCTCTATTACATCGCCCTCATCCTGGTGGCCAATCGCTGCTGGGGCCCCGATGTGGCGCGTACCTTGCGTTGGCGACAGCGTTGGTTTGCTCAGATCGTACGGGGAATGGGGGTCCAGATCGAGGTACGGGGCGAGCTGCCGCAGGGGGGCGGCCTACTCGTCTGCAACCACCGTTCCTACTTTGATCCGTTGATCATCATGCCGCAATTGCTGGCCATTCCCGTAGGAAAAATTGAGATGCGTCACTGGCCCATCATCGGTATCGGCGCGGCCATTTCGGGGGTGGTGTTTGTGGATCGGCAGAGCGTACCGGGGCGGCGGGCGGCCCGCGCCGAAATCCGCCAAAAGCTCCGGGAGGGCTACTTCGTGATTAATTTTCCCGAGGGTACCACCCACCACGATGCCCAAACGCGCGCCTTCAAACCGGGCGTATTCAAGGATGCTGCCGCGGCCAAACTGCCCATTTATCCCGTCGCCTTGGAATACCAACTGCCGAGCGATGCCTGGGTGGGCGACGATACCTTCCTGCGCCATTTTATGGCCTGCTTTGGCAAACGCCGCACCCACATCCGCGTCCACTACGGCCCCGCCATCCGAGCCGAGCGGGCCGACGAGCTGATCGACCGGTCCCAAGGCTGGATCGACCGGCAGATCCGCCAGCTGCGCAGCGATTGGTACGCCATTCCTAGCGAAAGTGTTGTGCTATGAGACAAAGACCCTGGTACCGTCGAAAAAGAGTGCTCCTCCTCGCGTTTGTCCTGCTGCTGTTTGGTCTCAGCCGCTTGGAAGTCCTCCGCTTTCGCTACCAGGAGACCGAATTGCAAAGCTACCTCGAACGGCAGACGGAACGAACGGTCCGCTTTGGTCGTACCTCACCCGAAGAGCGCGGAATCCAGTACCTACAAGTAGGCCGGAGCGATCGCCTCCCCCTGGTGGAATTCGTCCACGGCTCCCCCGGCTCCCTGGATGCTTACCGCCACTACCTGGAACAGCCCCAACTCCTGGCCCGGGCCAACCTGCTGGCGGCGGACCGCCCCGGATTTGGCCATTCGGATTTTGGTCGAGCCGAACCCTCACTGGCGCGACAGGCCGAGCGGATAGCCGCCATCCTGCAGGACTGGCCCGGGGTACCCAAGGTCTTGGTCGGCCATTCGATGGGCGGGCCGGTCATTTCCAAAATGGCGATGCTATACCCCGACCTGGTCGATGGCTTGGTGATGGTGGCCCCCTCGATCAGCCCCTACTTGGAGCCCTCCAACACCTGGCGTAAAGTCCTCGACTGGATTCCCTTGCGCTGGTTGACCCCACCCGCCCTGCGCGTTTGCAATCAGGAGATCATCCCCCTCCGCGAAGAACTCGACTGGATGATGAGCGACTGGGCAGCCCTCCAAATACCGGTGACGGTGGTACAGGGCAGCGAGGACGTACTCGTCCCCGCGGGCAATGCCGACTTTGCCGAGCGGATGCTACCGGATGGCCCGGTCCAAATTCGGATGATTGAAGGAGGCGATCACTTTATTTTATGGAGTGAGCTGCCGGTGGTGGTGGCGGAGATACTGGGGGTTTTGGAACAGTTGGGGCCGACCGAACACTAGGGCCGCTGATGGATCACGCTCCACCATTAAAAAAATAGCTGCAACAACTGAATCAATCCCAGCAGAAGAAAGATTCCCCCAATCACCCGATCCAAATACCGATTGATCAGTACCAACCGCTGCATGATCCAGCCGCTCCGCC
>CALCCH010000722.1 GCA_937899855.1 uncultured Saprospirales bacterium
AGAACCAAAATCTGCTGAAGCTACGAGCAAAAATAGTTGTAAGACACACCCTAGTCGAGGGCTCAGGCCACTACCTTGGTATCCGATACCACCGCCGTATCGTCGAGCGCTTCGGAGCCTTCCTCTTCGTCCAATTCATCCTTCTCGACCCGCAGATTGTCGATGATAAAATGCTGACGAGCGGGGGTATTTTTGCCCATGTAGTATTGCAAAACGCTTTCGATATTGGTATTCTCGTTGAGAATCACGGGATCCAGGCGGATTTCTTCCCCAATAAAATCGGAGAACTCACCGGGGGAAATCTCGCCCAGGCCCTTGAAACGAGTAATTTCGGCTTTGCCCCGCAACTTACCAATCGCCCGCTGCTTTTCCGCTTCGCTGTAGCAATAGTAGGTCGTCTTCTTGTCCCGTACGCGGAACAGGGGCGTATCCAGGATGTAGAGGTGTCCAGCCCGAACCAATTCGGGAAAGAACTGGAGGAAAAAGGTAAGGAGTAGGAGGCGGATGTGCATCCCATCGACGTCGGCATCGGTGGCGATGACCACGCGGTTGTAGCGCAGGTCGTCCAACCCATCTTCGATATTGAGGGCGTGTTGGAGCAGGTTGAATTCCTCGTTTTGATAAACGACTTTTTTGGTATGCCCGTAGCAATGCAGGGGCTTTCCCCGGAGGCTGTAAACGGCGTGGGGCTGGACGTACCGGGCCTTGGTAATGGATCCGCTGGCCGAGTCCCCTTCCGTGATAAAGATGGTAGTTGCTTGGCGCAGTTCCTCCGCTGATTTGCGGTTGGAGTCGCTAAAATGGGCCCGACAATCCCGCAGCTTTTTATTGTGTAGGTTGGCCTTTTTGGCTCTTTGGTTGGCCAGTTTTTTGATGCCAGCGATCTCCTTGCGCTCCCGTTCGGACTGTACGATGCGTTTTTGGAGTTCCTTGGCCACCTCCGAGTTTTGGTGAAGGTAGTTGTCCAGGGTACGGGTCACGAAATCGTTGATAAAGGAGCGGACGGTAGGACCACCGGGGCCGATGTTTTGCGAACCGAGCTTGGTTTTGGTTTGAGACTCAAAGACGGGCTCCTCTACCCTGACGCTAATGGCACCAATAATGGAGGCGCGGACATCTTTGGCGTCGTAGTTCTTATTGAAGTGGTTGCGGACCGTATTGACGATGGCCTCGCGGAAAGCCAGGAGGTGGGTTCCCCCCTGGGTGGTATTCTGTCCATTGACGAAGGAATAGTACTGTTCGCCGTATTGCTGGCCGTGGGTAAGGGCGACCTCGATGTCGTCGCCTCGGAGGTGAATGATGGGATAACGCAGTTGCTCTGAAGCAGTTTTGCGGGTCAATAGATCGAGCAGCCCATTGCGCGAGAAATAAGTTTTCCCGTTGAAGGCCAGCTTGAGGCCCGCGTTGAGATAGGCGTAGTTCCAGAGCTGCTGTTCGATAAAATCATTGCGAAATCGGAATTTCTTAAAGACGGAATAGTCCGGCTTGAAGCGGATCAGGGTTCCATTCTCCTCGCTGGTTCGTTTGACCCGGGCATCTTTGACCAACTCGCCCTTTTCGAATTCCGCGATCTTGGTCTTGCCGTCCCGGACGGCCTGGACCATGAAGTAATCCGACAGGGCGTTGACCGCTTTGGTACCCACCCCATTCAAGCCCACCGATTTCTTGAAGGCCTTGGAGTCGTACTTTCCCCCCGTATTGATCTTCGATACGCAATCCACTACCTTGCCCAGCGGAATGCCGCGGCCGTAGTCGCGAATGGCGATGGTATCCTCCTCCAGACTGATTTCGATGACCTTACCGTAGCCCATCACGTATTCGTCGATACAATTGTCGATGATCTCTTTGAGCAAGATATAGATGCCATCATCAGCCGAAGCGCCGTCACCCAATTTACCAATGTACATTCCCGGGCGCATCCGAATGTGTTCGCGCCAATCCAAAGATCGAATATTGTCCTCGTTGTAAGTTACTTTAGCCATAGTCTACTGCTGATAGTTATCGTGTTTCGTGGTCGGTACCGGAGCTTTGCGGATGGTTACTTCCCGGTCCTTAAACGCAAGATTCCCCCTAAAAGGTTACCGAATACGCAATTATACAACGCAATCGCAAGAAGCGGGGTACCCGAAAGGTTGCCAAAAAGTAAAATTACCAAATCTGACAGGATTTTTTGCATCCAAACGAGCAGGAAGGGAAAGAAATAGTGGGTGTACGGACTTTTGGCCCACCGATCAGGCGGCCTCCAGAAAAGTGGAAGTTTGTCCGTGCTGGAAGTTACGCAACTTCTGGACGAGATTTTGATCGATATCACCCGAACCAAAATTAATGTCGCTGCCCCGATCGTCCCAAATCTCCACCTTCATCTCACGGGCAAAAATCTTGGCCAGATCTCCCATATTTTTGGCGTAGGCATAACTCTTACCCAGGGCGATAAACAAGTCGATGATGGCCATTCTCACCACTTCGTAGCGGTCGATGCTCACCAGCATTTGCAGGAGGTTCTTTCCCTTGTAGTTTTTACCAACTTCCCGCATTTTTTGCTGCAAGGTATCGACCGAATAGCCCAACAATTGGGCCCGGTATTCCCACCACTGATGGGAGGAGCCACGCTGGGTCTCGTAGTGCTTGAGGTGCTGCTGCTCCACCGATTTTTGGCAGGAGACGAGCCCCATGGCTTTGGAAAGCTCCAGCACCGTGAGGACCTGGTCCTTGGTCAACAACTCGGCGTTTTCCACCTGATCCTGCAAAGACATCAACCATTTGGCAAAACGCAATTTTACCCCACTGTTGGAGTTGAGCGTAATCAGCTTGGCCAGCTCGATGGACAGGTAAAAATCCTTGAGCTTGCTGTGGCGACGATCCCGTTGCGAAAAATCTTTGAGCTCCACGGGCCGCCGCACATCGTCCTTGAAAGCGTACACATCCACCAGCCAACGTTCCACATTGCTGTTGTACTTGTGATCGGGCAATTGTAAGGCGCGGTGTAGGTTGGTAGCGGTTACTACGCGCGTTCCTTTTTTACTGACGAGAATTTGCAGTTCCATGATGAAAGAATTTGTTTTAAAAGATCACCTTTATCATCAAATCATGTCTATCATGCACGCAAAATAAATACATTTTTTTAGTAATTCAACTTTTTGTTTTACAAAATCGTATAAAAACAACAAAAAGTTTAAAAAAACTGTTTAACCTCGGTTTTTCGAGCCTTTTTGGGCTTTCTCCCGTAGTCCAAACAAAACGTTAAGGTCCTTTAAACATTCGTTAACCCTCCTCCGTCGGCTTTAATCTGTCGTTTTTCTCCATTATCTTCTTATCAGCAAATGCGCTAAACATTGCCAGCGAATTGTTCACCTTTTAACTCCAAGCCTTATGAAAACCCAAGCTCCTTTCGCAGCCCGTACCAGACTATTCCGCCTCGGCATGCTCTTCAGTTCACTCGCCCTCCTCGCCCTGTCGAGCTGTAAAAATGCCTACACCGCAGTGGGTTTTGAAGAGCGGACCCAGGACCACCGCACCGTGGCGGTCCTACCCTTCGAAATGGTCTTTTTGGGTCAGATGCCCGCCCAGTTGAGCCCCGAAGATATCCTGGCCCTGGAGGAAGCCGAAAGTAAAGCCTTCCAGGTCTCCTTCCACAACGAGATCATGCGCAGCGCCGCCGGCCGCCGCAAAATCCGGGTGGACCTCCAACCCTACACCCGTACCTGGGCCCTTCTCGCCGAGAACGACCTGAGCATCCGCGATTCGTGGCGCATGAAGCCCGAAGCACTGGCCCAACTGCTGTGCGTCGACGCGGGGGTACGGGCCCGAATCGAAAAGACCCAGTATTTCTCCGACCTGACCTCCTTCGGAATCGAAGCGGGGCTACGGGTCATCGACCTCTTCGCCGGCGTCCGTCCCATCCCCAGTAGCTTCGCCAACTCCAAAGAGATCTACGCCAGCTACAACCTGGTGAGCAACAACGGCCGCGAAGTACTCTGGTCGATCGCTTGCGATATCGATGGCGACTGGCGGACCCGCTCCAACGAGGTAATCGATCAGGTCAATCGCCGCTCGGCCCGCCGCTTTCCCTACCGTCTCTAAACGCTTTCAACCCAGAGATTTCCACAAAAGCGCTGAGAAATTCTCATTTTTCTACGACCTTTGTGGAAATCTATTTTTAAACGGATGATGCCCTTCCTCTTTCGCCAAGTCGATATCGCCTCCCTCAGCTTTTTCCGCTTCCTCTTTGGCCTCCTGGCCTTTATCGACGTCACCAGTACCCTGACCTACAAACACTGGTACAAAAATTGGCTCGATTCCGAGGCTTTCCATTACAAGTACTACGGATTTTCCTGGGCCCGCATCCCCGACGATCCCTGGCTCACCCTCTTCCTGCTCTCGCTCATGCTGGCCGCCTTTTGTATGGCCATCGGCTACCGCTACCGCTTGGCCGCCACCTACTTCGCCTTTGGCTTTACCTACACCTTTTTAATGGAAAAAGCCTTTTACCTCAACCACGGCTACTTCCTCTGCGTCCTGAGCTTCTTGATGATCTTCGTCCCCGCCCACCGCAATTTTTCCCTCGATATCTTTCGCCGCCCCGAATTGTACCGCGAACGGATTCCCTACTGGCCCCTGTTTCTCCTGCAGTTCTCGATGGGGGTCGTTTACTTCTTTGGAGGCATCGCCAAGCTAAACGCCGACTGGCTCCGGGCCCAGCCCCTCAAAATCTGGCTCCAATCGAAAAGTAGCCACTCGATCATCGGCCCCCTCCTCGAACCCGAGCTCACCGCTTATTTCATGGCCTACGGTGGCTTACTGCTCGACCTATTCGTCACTTTTTTCCTCCTCTCCAAACGCACCCGCAGCTGGGCCTTTGGCTTCGTATTGTTCTTCCACCTCACCAACGTCCTCATCTTTGAAATCGGGGTCTTCCCCTGGCTGTCCATCGCACTGACCTCCCTCTTCTTCGCCCCCGATTACCCGCGAAAAATTTACGCGGGGTTCCAAAGACGCCTCCCCACCCTCAATTGGCCCCTGGTGGCCCAACGCTGGGAAATGCGCCTGGCCAAGAACGGCACACAGCTCTATGGCCAGCAGGCCCTCCTCCATGCCCCAGCGACGCAGCAGCGGATCAGCTGGGCCATCGGTATCTTTTGCGTCATCAACCTCCTCCTCCCCTTGCGCCACCACCTTTTCCCCGGCCCCGTGGCCTGGACAGAAGAAGGGCACCGCTATTCCTGGCGAATGATGCTGCGCAGCAAACGGGGCTACGGCCATTTCATCATTCGCAATGGCACCACGGGAGCGGAGGAGAAGATCAAACCACGCGAGTGGCTCAATGACAAGCAAGGTTATAAATTATTTACCCACCCCGATATGATCCTACAGTTTGCCCACCACCTTCGCGATCATTACCGGGCTCAGGGCATGCAGGAGGTGGAAGTCTACGCCCACATCAAAGCCCGACTCAACGATCACCCCTACCAAGTTTACGTAGATTCCGAAGTGGATTTGGCCGCCGAAGAGTGGCCATTTTTCCGATCCAAGAACTGGATCGTTCCCTACCAAAGTCCGAGAGAACGCCAGGGAGAAGACGATTGAACCCCGTCTATTTGCCCGACCAACTCAGCCACCCCAGCACCCCCGGAATGGCGAAACCCACGGCATTCAGACTGCCATGAATCGCGTACATCCAGGGAATGGTCAGGAACGCCGGCGTCCAAACCGTCCGCCAACCGTAAGCCAAGGCCAGCCCCATCCCGATCACCAGGGCCATGCCCCCAATCCGCCAGCACCACCTTCCGATGGGAACGGGATGGCGACGGGCCAAGTAACAGTGCAGTACGCCCGTACCCAAACCCGAGCCGGCCATGATACTCACCGCCACGATTTCGATCCAGTCCGGTAGGTCCCAGTGGGTACTCAGGATGCCCAAAGCTACCAAACTGATTCCCGTCACGACGCCAGCACCGAGCCAGTGTCCCAGCCGGGCCTTCCACTCGCGCAGGGCCAGTCCCGTGATGAGGGGGAGTACAAAGCCCGCGTAGTGAAAATGCACGGCGGTGAGTAGGGTGATGGTGGGAGAAAAATCCAAGGGTTGCCAGGCCAGGCGATCGGCCAGGGCCCAGGCGGCGCCAACGGGCAGGTAGAGGCTGGCCGCCAGGAGGCAGAGCGTCGCCCAGCGGGTATCCCGAAACCAGGACCAATCACGGAGTTTGCGCAGGGCCAGGGCACTGACGAGCAGTAGCCAGGGTAGCGTCAACAGGGCCGCAGCAATCCCGGAGGGCAGCAGAAAAGCGGTGGCAAAACTGAGTCCAGCGGGCAGGGCCAGGGAATGGACCCAGGCGGGTACGCTCAGCAACCGCCAGGCGAGGGGAACGAGCCAGAGTGGCCCGGCGATCAGGAGAAATTGAACGTGCCCCAGGGAGAACGGGGAATACGGCAACCAGAACAACACACTGGCCAACCAGAGCCAAAAGCCGAAGCTGATGGGGCGGGGCCAAGTCGTTCGCAGCAGTGCAGTGGGATGATTCATAGCTTTATATTTTGTTGAGCAATCGCCTCCATCCGGGCCAGCGACTGGCGGACGAAGCGTTTTTGTTGGGTCCGGGCGAAGGGATAAGCCAAACGCACCAGCCAAAAACGGGGTTTGGAAAAGGCGCGGATGTGGTAGTGAATCGCCCCGGCCGAGTCGCGCTCGATCCAGAAGCATTCCTCCCCACACTCCACGTGCCCCGGCAAGGTGCCGTAAGCAAAGCCAAAACGCTGCGGCTCGTCCAAACAGTAGACAATCCGGGCGCTATTGGTCCACCACATCCCGAACAAACGAAAGAGCACCGCCACCGTCTGCCCCTCCTCCAGCGGCGTACGCTGCGGATGCACCACCGTCCAATCCGGTGGAAATTGCTGCCAGGCTCGCAACGCGGCTACCGCCCGGTTCCAGACCGCTTCCCCCTCGCCCAGGTACACCGAATGGTGGTCATTGTCGTAGTGCGCGGGGCCCTGGGTGCGCGAGGCGCCGATCTCGGGATAGGAGTAGGGCAAGCCCTCTTCGCCTTGGATAAATTGCTGGATTCGGGGGAGGTTGGGAAAACGCAGGGATACGAACATAGCATGACTTTCATTTCTTTCAAAATTAATTGAAAGTTTGATTGGAAGCAAGTATTGGCCTCGTAAAAATTAGCCGCTAAAATCGCGCCCACTGTTTATTTTGTTTATCTTCAGGCCCGGGCCACCGGCCGCTTTTGGCCACCGTTCGGAAGCCCCTGGCTTCCCCGAGCCCCGTCCATTGATTAACGCGAAAGATCTAACCATGAAAAAGATCACCTTATTCCTCAACCTGTTGTTGTTTTTAGGCCTCGTGGCCTGCGGGGATGCCCCGGATCAGGCCAGTACCGAGGGAAGTACGGAAACAGAACCAGCCCCCATCGAGACCGAAACGGGCGAGACGCCCCCCACCCCGGAGGAGGCGATGGCCAAGGTGGCCGAAGTCTTAAAGGGGGTGGATGAGTCCAAGGAGGTAGCAATTGTCAACTTCCGCGACCTCCAGGATTTGTTGCCGGCCAAGCTGGCGGGCATGCCGCGTACCGACCGGGAGGGGGAAACGAGTGGTGCGATGGGGCTTAAGGTGTCCATGGCGCGGGCGGCTTACGAAGTGGGAGACGGAGAAGTCGAAATTGAAGTGGTCGATACCGGGGGATTGGGCATTGCGACGATGGCGGCGGCGGCCTGGGCCTCGGCGGAAGTCGATCGCGAGGATGCCAACGGCTACGAGCGGACCACCACCATCCACGGCTACAAGGGCTACGAGGACTGGGACCGCAGCGCCAAAAACGGTAGCATTGCCCTGATGGTGGGCGAACGTTTTGTCATCAATATCGACGGGCAAGGCATCGACGATCCGGCGCTACTCAAGAAAATGGCCAAGGAAATGAATCTGGGAAACTTGGAAAAAATGGCCCGCTAGCCAGGGTCCCTTCTCACAAAAGACGGTATCTTCCGCCATCACCATTTAAGCTTACTGAATTATGAGTAATTCCGTCCACGCCCAGTTTGACCTCCAGGATAAGGTAGCGATCGTAACCGGCGCCTCCAAAGGAATCGGTGCGGCGATCGCCCGCGGACTGGCCGAATTGGGCGCCAAGGTCGTCATCAGTAGTCGCAAAGCGGAAGCCGTCGAAGCCCTGGCCGCCGAATTTCGCGCGGCGAGTTTGGAAGCGACCGGTATTGCCTGCCACGTCGGTGATCCTGCCCAGTTGGAGCAATTGGTCCGGCAAACGAAAGACACCTACGGTGGAATCGATATTTTGATCAATAATGCCGCGACCAATCCCGTCTTTGGCCCCATCGAGCAAAGCGACGCACAGGTCTTTGACAAGATCATGAACGTCAACGTCAAGGCTTGTTTCCTCCTGGCAAACCTCTGCTTTCCCAGTATGGTCGAACGCGGAGGGGGCTCGATTATCCACGTCTCTTCGGTGGAGGGGCTACGGCCCAGCTTTGGTTTGGGGCTCTACAGCGTTAGCAAGGCGGCCCTGCTGATGCTTTGTCAAAATCAGGCCAAGGAGTGGGGCAAACACGGAATCCGGGTCAACGCCATCTGTCCGGGGCTCATCCAGACCAAGTTTAGCGCGGCCATCTGGCAAAACGAAAAAATGCTACAACAAGTAGAACAACATTTACCCCTCGGCCGCATGGCCCAACCCGAGGAAATGGTGGGACTAGCCGTATTCCTGGCCTCCGCCGCCAGTGCCTACTGTACGGGAGGTGTTTACCCCGCCGATGGCGGCCACCTCCTCGTCGGATAGCCCCCCCGCCACAAAACAGCGCCGGGAGTTTAACGCCTACTTTATGCGACAATTCGTGATTTCTGACATCCACGGATGCCACCGAACCCTGCTGCAATTGCTGGATACCCTGGCCTTCTCGACCGCCGACGAACTCTACCTCCTGGGCGATTACGTCGACCGCGGCCCCGACAGCAAGGGTGTCATCGACCGCATCGGGTCGCTGCGATCGCAGGGCTACCGCATCCACTGCCTCCGGGGCAATCACGAAGAAATGATGATCGATGCCCGCCGCCAGCCCAGCCAACTGGCCTTCTGGTACCGCCAGGGAGGTGCCGAAACCCTGGCCAGTTTCCACTGCCAACACCCCCGTGATATCGACGACCGCTACTGGAATTTTCTGGACCAACTCCCCCACTTCTTCGAAGTTGGGCGCTACCTACTGGTACACGCCGGTTTTAATTTCCGGGCCACCGATCCCCTGGAAGATTACCAGTCCATGCTGTGGATCCGCAACTGGCACCAACAAATCGATAAAGAATGGCTCGCCGATCGCATCATCGTACACGGACATACGCCCACCCCCCGAAAAAACATCGAATGGCTCGCCGACCGTATGGACGACTTTCGCGTCATGACGGTCGACAACGGCTGCGTCTATCGGGGCCGTGATTTGGGAGCGCTCTGTGGACTCGAACTCCACAGCCACCGGGTCTACTTTCAACAAAGCGTGGAGTAAAGCGTTACCTTTCTGGAACCTTTATTCCAAAAATACACTTATCCATCAAAACTGCCTATGGCCAGAACACGAGCATTCAACGAAGAGGAAGTCCTACAAAAGGCCATTCACCTCTTTTGGGAAAAGGGCTACCACGGTACCTCCATGGACGATTTGGTCAAGGCCATGGGCATCAACCGGGCCAGTTTGTACAATACCTTCAACAACAAACGCCAACTCTACGAGCGGGCCCTACAAACCTACCGCCACACCAACAACCGACAAGTCTTCCAACTGCTCGAACGGGGCGAACCAACCATCGCCACCCTGGGGCAACTCTTCCAGTCCGCCACCGAAGGCAAATCCACTACCGCCTGTGGCCAACGGGGCTGTTTTATGATCAACTCCACCACCGAGCTGGCCAACCTCGATTCCGACATCCAACAATTGGCCAAGGAAAACAACCAAAAACTCGTGGCGGCCATCCACCGCTTTTTACAACGCATGCGCGAAGCGGGAACGCTCAAATCCGACCTCGACCCCAAGGGGGTGGCCCAGCTGATTTTTATCACCTACTCGGGCCTACAGATCAATCGCATGATGGACATCTGCCCCACCGCCAATGGGGCGGCGGTGCAAACCCTACTCGATCAATTGCGGTAGCATTTTCAAAAAGGTGGAAAATTTCTGCCTTTTTGAAAACTTTATTATAGAACGATCGTTCTACGTTCGTAACGGGCCGCAAAAGCCCCTATTTTTTTCCTTATTTTAGAACAATCATTCCAAAAAAATCAAATCATCATGAGTCAATTTTCTGGCAAAGTAGCCCTGATTACGGGGGGCAGTAGCGGTATCGGATTAGCCACGGCACAGGCCCTGGAGGCGGCCGGCGCCAAGGTCGTCATCAACGGTCGCAATCCCGAAACCCTGCAAACGGCTTCGGCCAGCCTCAATGGCAATCACCTGGCGGTTCGGGGGGACGTAAGCAAATTTGCGGACCTGGAGCAGCTCTTCCAACGCACGGTAGACCACTTTGGCAAAATCGATATCCTCTTCGTCAACGCCGGTGTCATCAAAATGGCCCCCTTGGATCAGGTTGACGAGTCCTTTTACGACTGGCACTTCAACATCAACGTCAAGGGCGCCTACTTCACCGTTCAGAAGGCCCTCCCCCACCTCAACGACGGCGCCAGCATCATCCTCAACACCTCCATCACCAACCAGCTGGGTTTTGCCGGGGCCAGCGTCTACTCCGCTACCAAAGCGGCCCTGCGCTCCTTTGCCCGCACCTTTAGCGCCGAACTGATCGGACGCGGTATTCGGGTCAATGCCGTCAGCCCCGGCCCCATCAGCACCCCGATTTACGGCAAACTGGAGATGCCCAAAGAGGCCCTCGACGCCTTTGCCTCGGGCATGCAAGAACGCATTCCCCTCAAGCGCTTCGGCCAACCCGAGGAGATCGCCAAGGCCGTCCTCTTCCTCGCCAGCGAGGATGCCAGCTTCATCGTGGGGGCCGAGCTCGCCGTCGATGGTGGTTTTACCCAGCTCTAAAGTTCTCGCATAACTATCCCGTATCATATAGTCCATCGGGTAGCTTCCTTCGGGGGAGCTACCCTTTTTTGCGTTGGGGAACTTATTGCTCTGGCGGCGGGTTTGCTCAGTATTGTTTCACTTCAACCGCCACGTCATGTAATTCCGATGCTTATACCGTGCTCGCTCCATTCCGTACGACGCTACTGAGGCGCGGCGGTACCGAGTACCGTCCTTTCGGGGGCTTTGAGCCCCGTATTTCATCCACTCAAAAGCATCATCATGAGTTTGTCTCGTAAGTACGGGCGGACTTTTCACTATCCTTTCTCTCCCGGTACCACCAGCGACGATCGCATCCATCACCACTATTGGGAGGATGCCGTGGCCATTGGCCGGCTGATTCACACCGAGAAATTGGATGGGGAAAATACCTGCCTCAATCAATACGGCGTTTTTGCCCGTTCCCACGCCGCCCCCACCCGCCACCCCTGGGCGGGCTACCTCAAGGAGCGCTGGGAGTCGATCAAAGGCGACCTGGGCGAATTGGAAATTTTCGGTGAAAACCTCTACGCCATCCACTCCATCGAGTACCGCCAGCTCGAACAGCATTTCTTTGTATTTGCCGTTCGCTACCAGGACCAATGGTTGTCCTGGGAAGAAGTGCAATTTTACGCCAAGCTACTGGACTTCCCCACCGTTCCAGTACTGGCCGAAGTTGACCTACTCGATCGGGAGACCTTTGAAGAAAATACCATTGCGTTAACCCGTGGAGCGAGTACGTTCCAATCGGTAGCGGCGGCCAGCGGCCAGCCCTGCTCGATGGAAGGGCTCGTCAGTCGCAATCCCGAGGGCTTTGCCCTTACGGATTTCCGGCGCAACGTCTTTAAGTACGTCCGCAAGGATCACGTCCAGACCGACGAACACTGGACGCGGCGTTGGAAGCGTGCTCCACTAAAATGGGAAAAAAATGTGGACCATTCATCCTAATACCAACTGGGAAGAACTGCGCGAACGCTTTGCTTGGCTACGGGCCTTGGAAGGCGTCCCGCAGGACCCCCACTTTCACGCCGAGGGCGACGTAGCCGTTCATACGCGGCTGGTACTCGAAGCCTTGCTGGAGCTGGAGGGCTTTGCGGACCTGCCCCCGGAGCAACAGCAGCTCCTCATCGCCGCGGCCCTACTGCACGACGTAGAAAAGGTGTCGACGCCGCTCCGGGAAGCCACCGGCCGCATCTCCTCACCTGGACACGCCCGCAAGGGGGAATACACGGCCCGCCGCCTGCTCTACCGGTCGATTCCCGCCCCTTTTGCCACCAAGGAGGCGGTGGCCAAGCTGGTGCGACACCACGGCCTGCCACTCTGGATTTTTGAAAAACCCGATCCCCGCAAGGCCTTGTTCAAGGCGAGTCTGGAAGTCGACCTGTCCCTGCTGGTCCTGCTGGCCAAGGCCGATGTACTGGGGCGGCGCTGTGCCGATCGGGCGGAACTGTACTACCGCGTCGAATTGTTTCGGGCCTTCGCCGAGGAGCAGGGTTGCTGGCGGGGCCCGCGCCGCTTTGCCTCGGATCTGGGTCGCTACCGCTACTTCCACCGCGAAGCGGCGGAGCCGGATTACGCCCCCTACGAAGGCGACTGTTTTGAGGTGTTGCTGCTGTCGGCCCTACCGGGCACGGGAAAGGACCACTTCCTCCGTCAGCACTACGCCGATTGGCCCGTGGTATCGCTGGATGCCCTCCGACGCAAGCAGCGCATCGCCCCTACCGATAAGCGGGGCAACGGTCGGGTAATCCAACAGGTCAAGGAACTGGCGCGGACTTACCTCCGGCGACGACAATCCTTCGTGTGGAACGCCACCAACATCAGTCGCCAACTGCGGGCGGGTTTGATCGAGTTGTTCCAAAGCTACGGCGCGCGCAGTCGCATCGTCTACCTGGAGGTACCCTACACGCAGTTGCTGCGACAGAATCGGGAACGCGAATTTCCCGTACCGGACAAAGTGCTGGAGCGGATGATCGACCGGCTGGAGGTTCCCGTGGCTTGGGAAGCACCGACGGTGGAATGGCGCGTATACTGAACCGAGACCAACGCTAGGCGGAGTACGGGGAATTTAAATGGACCAAAAGCCAAGGATTCTATTCTGTTTGTTATTTTTGATTCCATTTACTTCCCTAAATCTCCGCCCATGCGTTTACTTCCTCGCGATTTCAGTTGGTTGTCTTTCAATCATCGCGTCCTTCAAGAAGCGGCCGACAAAAGCGTCCCCCTCTACGAACGTATTCATTTTCTGGCGATCTACTCCTCTAACCTCGACGAGTTTTATCGAGTCCGGGTCGCTGCGCTCCGCAGTTTCAAGCAACTCAAAAAGGCGACGCGCAAGGCGATGAACATCAAACCCAAGAAGGAACTGAAGGCGATTCAGGCCATCGTCAACGAGCAGCAACAAATATTCGGACGGATTTGGCGGGCGGAAATCCTACCGGCCCTAGCGCAAAAGGGGGTTCACCTGATTGGGCAGGAAGATTACGACGAGACACAGAAGGCCTTTGCCCATCAGTATTTTGCCGAGCGGGTCAGCGACGCCATCCCCCCCCTCCAATTGCAACAGCACAGCAGCATGCCCTTTCTTGAAAACAAGGGCCTGTACCTACTCGTCGCCCTGGATGGAGAACAAACGAAGCTGATCCTACTGGAGATTCCCTCCGGAGAAAGCCCTCGTTTTGTGGAGCTGCCCAATCGCGAGGGACAGCAGTACATCACCTTCTTGGACGACCTTATCCGCCAGGAGTTGCCCCTGCTCTTCCCCAATCAGTCGATCCGGGGGGCCTGGTCGGTCAAGGTATCCCGCGATGCGGAGATGTACATCGAAGATGAATTTTCGGGCAATTTGCTGGAAAAAATCAAGCAGGGCCTTCACGAAAGAGACGTGGGCTTGCCCACCCGTTTTCTCTACGACGAGCATATGCCCAAGGACATTCTCCAACTCGTCAAACAACAGTTTGAGCTGAGCAAGCACGATCTGGTACCTGGAGCGCGCTACCACAATTTCAACGACTTCTTTGGCTTTCCCGATCCGCTGGCCAACCCCAGCTGGCACAACGAAGCTTTCCCGGGCCTCCCTCATCCCGCCCTGGAACAAACCCCTTCCCTGATGGAAGCCCTGCGCGAACGCGACTTTATTCTCCACTTTCCCTACCACCGCTTCGATTACGTCCCCCGCTTTATCCGCGAGGCCGCCGACACCCCCACCGTTGATGCCATCAAGATTACCCTCTACCGGGTGGCCTCCAAATCAGCGGTTACCGAGGCGCTGCTCTACGCCTTGCAAAAAGGCAAAAAAGTGGTGACCTTCATCGAGGCCAAGGCCCGCTTCGACGAGGCCTCGAACCTGTACTGGGGGGAGCGCCTGCAGGAAGCGGGAGCGGTGGTCATCTACAGCTTTCCCGGGATCAAGGTCCATACCAAGCTCCTACTGGTCCGCCAAAAAATCGCAGGGCAGGACCGGCGCTACGCCTACATCGGAACGGGGAATTTTAACGAAAAAACGGCTAAAATCTACTGCGACCACGCCCTGATGACGGCCAACCCCAAGGTCGTCGACGAGGTCGCTCAGGTATTCGACCTGCTCGAGCGCAAGATCATCGTACCCCGTACCAAACGCGTTTTTATTTCCCCCTTCAGTACCCGTTCCGGTTTTGAAAAGCTCATCGACTACGAAATCGCGGAGGCCCTCGCCGGCCGCCCCGCCCACATGATCCTCAAGATGAACAGCCTGGAAGATCCCGCCCTGATCGAACACCTCTACCGCGCCAGCACGGCGGGGGTACGGATTCAGATCATCGTCCGGGGGATTTGCTGTCTGGTGCCCGGCGTAGAAGGACAGAGCGAAAACATTGAAGTACGCAGCATCATCGATCGCTTTTTGGAACACGCCCGGGTCTACTTCTTTAGCCACGGAGGTACCGAGAAAATGTACCTCGCCTCGGCGGATTGGATGACGCGCAACCTGGACCGCCGCATCGAAGTGGCCGTCCCCGTGCTGGACCCCGCCATTCGGGCGGAGCTGCGGCACATCATCGACTTACAGCTGAACGACAACACCAAGGCGCGGCGGATCGACGAGGCCAACAGCAATGACTACCTACGATCGGAAAACCCGGAGGTAGCCCCCATTCGGGCGCAAGTCGATACCTACCATTGGTTGGCACAAGGGCAGACGGAAGCAAAAAAGATTGTGTAAATTTACCGGATGAAACTCAACCTCGACCTCGCTTGCCCCAGCTCGCCGGAATGGCTGGCCGCCGTCCTCCAGGATTTTGATGCTTTTTTGCAGGACCACGCCGATTGCGAACGCAAGGCTTCGGCCATGGCGATGAGCTTCGTGGCCAAGTATCCCGACCGCCCAGCCATTATCCCCGAATTGATCGCAACGGCCATCGAAGAGTTGGAGCATTTCCAACAGGTCTACGAGTTGATGCAACAGCGCGGCATTGCCCTGGCCCATTCGATGGGGGAAGACCCCTACGTCAAGGCCTTGATCAAACGCTGCCACTCGGGGCGAGAGGAACGCTTTCTCGATCGGCTGCTCATCGCCTCGGTCGTAGAGACGCGGGGGGCGGAGCGCTTCCGCTTGGTCTCGGAAGCACAGGAAGATCGGGAGATGCACCGCTTCTACAAGATCCTCTGGGCCTCCGAAGCCAAACACGGACACATCTTCGTCAAAATGGCGCTAAACTATTTCGAACGCGGCCGCGTCTACGACCGGCTGGCGTGGTGGATCGAACGGGAAGCCGAAGTACTCCAGGGCCTCGCCATCCGATCCGCCTTGCACTAGCGCGTCGCTTTTACTCTTCTTTTTTCGATTCCTTTTTTCCCTCCACCAAGAGCTGAGGCAGATCCTGGAAGAGATAGCCGCCCCGATCGGAGTTGGTGAAGACCAGATAGGCCATCTTTTGCTCATCGTACACCTCGTACATACACTGGAAATCACCATTGTTGCCCCCGTGACCGTACACTTTGCCGTAGCCCTCGGGGTAGCGGACGAAGATGCCCAGGCCCACGCCCTGTCGGAAGGTATCCTCCGAATTCGGGGAGTGGGGTACATCGGTGTGGATGCGTAGCATCTCGTTGTAGGTATCGGGCTGGAGGCCCTTGCGCTCCATCAGCACTTGGGCAAAACGGGCGAAGGCCTTGGCTTCGGTCTGCATGCTCCAGGCCATCCCCGGCTCCTGGTTGAACTGGAGGATGGTCGGTACTTTCCCAAAGTGTCCCGATACGACCTGAGCGCGGAGTTGGGGATTGTCGGCAAAGTACATGTTGTGTAGGCCGTAAGGCTCCAGCAATTCTTCGCGCATCACGTCGAGCACGTCTTTACCCGTGATGTGTTCGACGACGCGTTTGAGGTATTCAAAGCCCTCGCCGGAATAGCCAAACTTTTCGCCCGGTGTCCCAATCATCTTCGTTCCCCAATTGGGCAGTCCACTGAGGTGGGTGAGTACGTGCCGACCGGTCATCAATTTGTACGCTTCCTGCGCTTCCAGCGCTTCGAAGGGCAGGTACTCGTACAGGGGGCGATCCAGGTCGATGACGTCGCGTTCGGCCAGGCGGTTGACGACGTAGGCAAAGACGGATTTGGTGATGGAGGCCGCTTCGAATACCGAGTTTTCCTCCACGGGCTTTTGGGAGATGGTATTTTGAAGACCGTAGGTTCGGTGGTAAACGACCTGTCCTTCGCGGACCAGGGCCAGGGAGACGCCCGGGATGTCGTAAAAAGCCATTTTCTCCTCGATGTAGCGGTCCACCAAGGCTTGTTCGGCGGAGCCAAAATCGTGGAGGATGCCCTTTTCGGGCAGGCGATCGATTTCCCGACGTAGGGCGATGGCGAGGGGAGCGAGCTCCTGTACCTCTCCCGAACTTGCCGTAAATGTTTGGTCTTCTCGGGAAGAAAAGCGCAGGCCGAAATCTTCCTCATCGTTGACGACCAGCATCTCCGGTAAGCTCAACCGGTAGTCGCCCGCGGGGATTTGGGCCCGAAACTGCCCCGTCGAGTCGACCGCCACCCACAACCAACGATTGGGCGCGTCGACGGAGATAAGTCGAAGCGTCGGTGGATAGATGTTCCAATCCAGTTCCTCCAGGCTCACGCTGCCCCGTACCGTAGCCAGCTGCTCCATCGACTCCACCAGCAGCACGTCTCCCAGTCGATCGTAATTGGCAAATTTACTCCCGCCCGGCCCCCAAGTCATGGAGATGGATTCCTGGCCGGGATCCTTGTCGAAAATACAGTAGTCCAGACCGATGCTGCGATCCAGCTGGAACTGGTCCCCCAGTACGATCTTCCACTCGTAGATCGTACGGTCCCCCCGGCGGGCGATCTTATAACTCACCGGATCCCAGGAAGCATTTTTCACCTGATCAAACCAGGGCATGTCTTCCTGGTGAACGATCTTGCGGTTGTCCTCGCTCAATTCGTAAGCGATGACCCCGGACCCGTCGATCGAATGGGCGGGATCGAGGTAGAGGACGTGCAAGTCGTGGAGGTTAAAAATGGGGTTGTCGGGGCTGAGTACGTATTCGTCGTCGATGATTTCGACACCGAGGTAGAGGGCTTTTTCTTTTTTGGAAAAGCCCACGCGAAAGCTGGCCTGGTTGTCTCCTTCGTGATCGGCTTGGGCACCGTATTCGTAATTATCGATGCGGTAGGTGGGTAAGTTGCTGGGCCAATCACTCAGGTCGCCATCAATCTTGATGTTTTTGACCGGGAGGGCGTGACACAGTTTCCCATTGTTGGCCCTAAGCGGGGGCAGGCCAACCCCGCAAATGAGCAATGCGAGTAGCGCCCAGCGGGTCAGTGAGAATGGGGGGTAATTAGCTAAGAGGGTGGTATTTCTGGTCATTGGTTGTTGTGGTTTTAGGTATTTGTACAGAATGACAACGGGAAGATACGGGAGCTGCACCGGTGGTCACGGAGCGGTCGTTCACCGGGGCGCTGCCCAGGCCCGGCTTTGCCAGGCGCGGTAATGCAACAGCAAATCGTAGACCGTGGTGGGTACCGCCCTTGCGGCCGCTTCCGCGGGGACACTCGCCGCGATCAGATCGCCAGCGAGCTCGGCCACCGTACGGTCCGGGTGGTAATGATCCCGGGCAAAGTGGACGTACTTCATGAGTTGGAACGCATTGAACCAAGCAAAGAAGCGCTTGCGGAAGGCGGCGGGATCGGTCGTATTTTCCCGAATCTCCCGCAATTTTGCCTCAAAATCCTGACGCCGCAAAAAATCTTGGATGGAAGGGGGCAAATTGGCGGACCAATGCGCAGCAAGCGGTGGACGGTGCCAGTGAACCGCTCGCTGCAAAAATACGCGTAGGTCGCGGAAGGTGTCCAGGGCGTAGCTGTGCTGGGGCTGCGTACTGCCCAGCAATTCCCCCACCGATCGGCCCGTTCCGAAGGGTACCCGATCCGATGGGCGGGGGGAGGGGTATACCCAGGTATCCAACAATTCCCCAAAGTCGGCGAAGGGGGTAAATTTGTGCAAAAAATAAAAATCTTCCCCCGCTTTGCGCCGGTTCATTCCCCCCTGCTGCTGGTAGGCATCGGCCCGCACCGCCATACTCGACCCCACCGTGTGGTAAGCGTGGGGAAAGCCCGCCCAACGCTGGGCCTGGAGGTAGTAACGCAGGTGCAATTCGTAAGCCGCAATGGCCTCGTAAACGGCGGGCGAAAAGGCCTCCCCCCGCAAGGGATGGGCAAACTGGATCGAACAGGCGGGCATCTTCGGACGCTCCCAAAAGCCCTTTTCCAAGGCTCGGAGGTAATTGGGCGCACAGGTGCTGTCGGCGTCAAAGCAAGCGATGATGCCCCCTTGCTGTCCACAGCCCTCGAAGCGATACACCGCCTCATCCATCCCAATTTTGCGCGCCGTACCGACGCCGGCCCGTTTGTGGGGCAAGGCGCCGTGGTAAAAGGCGAAAAAGCGACGACGCGGATGGTCGTGCCGCTCGGCCCAGGCCCGAATCTCCCGCAAGCGCTGCCGGTGAAAAGCGGTAGTCGCCGGAGCATCTCCCTCCCGGTCATTGAGGACTACGATGACTTCGACGCTGCCCGATGGGAGCTCGCAATCGAGGAGGGCTTGCAGACTCCGCAACAGCTGAGGCTCCCGGTAGGCGGGAATGACGACGACGATCCCGAGGTCGTCTGGGGGCGGACTGGTGATTTGTGGCGGGTGCAGCGCTCGCTTGCGCAGGTAGGGAGTCATGGAAAAACCAATTTTTTGACAAGCTAATTTTTTTTCAAAAAATTTCCGCTATTTTCGGCAATCTACCGTCCAGCTTTCTACCCCAAAGCCAGCCCCGGGTAGCGTGCCCTGGCCCGTATCGTTTGCCCAAGCCCCCTCTCATGACCCAAACGTCTACGCCTCCCAATCGGCCCTCCCGCATCCTCCTCATCGGCAGTGGAGGGGCGGGTAAATCGACCCTGGCCATCCAATTGGGAGCGGTGCTGCGGCTCCCCGTCATTCACCTCGACCGGCACTACTGGACCGCCAATTGGGTGGAGCCCAGCAAGGCGGACTGGGAGCGGACCGTCCGGCAACTGATCGCGCGGCCCAGCTGGGTGATGGATGGCAATTACGGGGGAACGATGGACCTGCGAATCGTCCGGGCGGATACGATTGTTTTTCTCGACCGCCCCCGGTACCTGGCCATCTACCGCGTCCTCAAACGCTGGTGGTACCACCGCGGACAACACCGACCGGATATGGCGCCCGGCTGTCGCGAGCGGCTCAACTGGGAATTCCTCCACTACGTCTTTCACTACCGCTACACCCGCCGGCCGGGTATCCTCCAAAAGTTGGCCCGGGTCGCCGACCGCAAGCGGGTGATCGTCCTGACTACGGAGCGCGAAGTCCAGCAATTTATGGAGGAGATGCAAGGGCTGGCCACGCCCTAGGAACTTTCTCTTCCGACGGGCGTTGATTCTGACGGAATAAACTTTCGAACGTGTACGAAAAAATCAATGCCGCCCTCAACCAATTGGAACAAACGCGGGGCATCCGCATCCTCTTCGCCTGCGAATCGGGCAGCCGCGCCTGGGGCTTCCCCTCACCGGACAGCGACTACGACGTCCGCTTTTTATACGCCCAACCACTCAACTGGTACCTGCGCATCGGTACGGGCAAGGATACCATCGACCTGGGGGTCGACGATGACCTCCTCGACATCACGGGTTGGGAGTTGCGCAAAACCCTACAATTGCTGCGCAAGTCCAACGCCTCGCCCATCGACTGGATTCAATCGCCGATTGTATACCGGGCCGACCCCGCATTTCGGGCGACGTTTACGGACCTGAGCCGGGAGTGCTTCTCCCCGATCGGGACCCTATTTCACTACCTGAGCATGGCCAAGCGCTACGCCGCCGGGTGCCAACGGGCGGAGCCGCAAAAACTCAAAAGTTGGTTTTACGCCCTGCGGACGGCCCTCAACTGCCGGTGGATTCTCCGCCGGGGCAGCGCCCCTCCCATGGCCTTCGATCAGCTCCTACCGCTGGTGGAAGAAACGCCCGGTGTACGGGAAAAGATCGAGGCTTGGATGTTGATCAAACGGCGGGAGGTGGAAAGCTATCGGCATCCGGGCGATCCGGTCTTGCTCGCGCTGGTCCTGGACTGCATCCGGGAAGCGGAGGAAAAGGGCCCCCAACTGGCGGGCGGTCAGCCTTCGGTCGATCGGATCAACGATTTTTTCAGAACCTGGATACTTCCGACCCCATGACTCCGCAACAACTGAGAACGAATGGGGCACTGCTCTTTGAGTGCATCAGCGGGAGCCACGCCTACGGGCTGGCCCACGCGCATTCGGACGTGGACAAACGCGGGGTATTTGTACTCCCGCGACCGCAATTTTACGGCTTGCGGCCCACCGAGCAAGTCAACGATGCCAATAACGATGAGACCTACTACGAGCTGCGAAAGTTTGGCCATTTGCTGGCTAAGAACAATCCCAACTTACTGGAAATCTTGCTGAGCCCGGAGGACTGTATCCAGTACCGCCATCCCCTCTTCCTGCGTTTCCGGCCCGCGGATTTTATCTCGCGGCTTTGCGAGGGCAGCTTTGCGGGCTACGCGCTTTCCCAGATCAAAAAGGCGCGGGGTTTGAACAAGAAAATCTCCCATCCGGTAGACCGTCAGCGCAAATCGGTGCTGGACTTTTGCTACGTCAACCGTGGGATGGGGGCTCAGGCCCTGACGTCCTTTTTGGCGCAGCGGGATTGGGAGCAAATGCACTGCGGCTTGGTGCGCATCCAACACATGCCGGACTACTACGCCTTGTTTTACGATCCCGAGGGGGCTTACTCCGGCGTGATGTCGAGCCCGCGCGCTGATGAAGTCACGCTGAGTTCGGTTCCCAAGGGCGCCTCCCCGGTGGCTTACCTGTACTTCAACCGGGGGGCTTACTCGACCTACTGCAAGGATTATCGGCAGTACTGGGAATGGGTGGAAAAACGCAATGAGCACCGCTACCAAAATACGCTGGAACACGGCAAAAATTACGATGCGAAAAATATGATGCACACCTTCCGCCTCCTCCACCTGGCCGAGGAGATCGCCCGTACGGGCCGCTTCGAATTGCGGCGGACTCGGGACGTGGATTTTCTCTGGCGCATTCGCCGGGGCGCCTTTGAATACGAGGAGCTGGTCCGACTGGCGGAGGAAAAGATCGCCACCATCCGGGACTTGTTTGCCCACTCGGACTTGCCCGAGCGGCCCGACCCGGAGCTGGTGGATACCCTGCTCTACGAGGTGCGGCGAGATTTTTACGGTAAAAAGGGTTAGCCTGGCGGGGGTAAATTGCGGTAGGCCTCGGGGGTATCGACGTCGTAAAAGAAAGCTTCGGAGGTGGTGGAAAAAGGATGGAGGTGGGCGCGCTGGCTTTTGATGACGGCGCGGGCCCCGGTGGGGTCCTGGCTGGCGAGGAGGGCGGGCCGGTGGGCGGCGGCGAAAAATACGGGATGGCCCGGCTGCCCCTGGCGTAGGGGGCGGAGGATGGCGCGCTCATCGCGCTGGAAGGCGCGGACGAAGGCGCTGCGGAGGGCGACGTAGTCGGCGGTGCGCAGCAGGGGCAGGTCGCCCAGGGCGATCATAAAGGCGGGGGCATCGGGGGGGAGGGCGGCGAGCCCGGCGCGAATGCTACTGCCCTGCCCCCGTGCAAAATCGGGATGGTAAAGGGCTTCCACCTCATAACTGCGCAACACTTCACTTACCAGATCGTTTTCGTGGCCGGTTACCACGTAAATCCCCGCCCAATCCAGGGCCGTGATTTGTTGGAGTACGGCTCCGAGTACGGTTCCTTTTCCGTAGGGCAACAACAATTTATTTTCTCGCCCCATCCGGCGCGATAAGCCAGCCGCCAGGACGATGGCGGGTATGGCAGAGGGGTCCATCATGGGGGGAAGTACGGAAAAAGTAGCCGATTCTCCAAAAAACCGAAAGGGACAAATAATAATTCTGATTCCCGCTAAAAAAGCAAATATTAGCTTATATTTTAAGCAATCATTCTTTGTTTATTGGGTATAATTGGCTAAATTCATAACTACTCGTTCTGTTAAGTACGGAGCGTCCTCATTTTTTCACCCAGGAATGAAATAATACGGATGTGGATCACCCCCACCCCGCTAGGGGTTGGAATGGGTATGCCATCCTCATTCCTCCAAAACTTCATGCGCTTATGACTTACCAAACCAAAAATTTGAGAAACGTCGTTCTGCTGGGACATCCAGGGTCGGGTAAAACATCTTTTGCAGAGGCTATGTTATTTGAAGCCAAGGCCACAACCCGACGTGGCACCATCTCCGATAAGTCGACCATTTCTGACTTTACCAACATTGAAAAAGAACGGGGCAACTCCATTTTTTCTACCCTGATGCACGCCAAGTGGAAAGACTCCAAAATCAACATCATCGATACCCCCGGTTTTGACGACTTTGTGGGAGAAGTCGTTTCCTCCCTCAAGGTAGCCGATACGGCCCTGATGATGCTCAACGCCCGCAGCGGGGTGGAGGTAGGCACCGAATTGATCTGGGAATACGTGGAGCGCTTCAATACGCCCACCACGTTCGTGGTCAATCATCTGGACAATGAAAAAGCGGATTTTGAAAGTACCCTCGAACAGGCCCAAGAGCGCTTTGGCAACCGGGTCATTCCCGTACAGTAACGCCTCAACGTGGGCAACGGCTTCAACACCATCGTAGACGTATCCACACCGGGCAAACCCAATTCGATGTTGA
>CALCCH010000723.1 GCA_937899855.1 uncultured Saprospirales bacterium
ATGTTAGGCTTGGCCTTGTGGATGGGACAGTGGGCAACTGCCCAGCAAACGGTTGGGCTATTTTTCAACGATTCGCTGGCTCAGGATGGGTATACCCTCTGGACCCCCAATCGGACGACTTACCTGGTGGACAACTGCGGGCGGCTGGTTCGGCAGTGGGAAAGTGATTATTCACCGGGGCTCTCGGTTTACCTACTGGAAGATGGCAGCCTGTTGCGCGCCGGGCGGGAGAATGGAGTGTTCAACTCCGCGGGGGTGGGGGGCCGGATTGAAAAGTTCAGTTGGGAGGGGGACCTCCGCTGGGCCTATTCCTACACCGGCCCCAATTGGCACCAGCACCACGACATCGAGCCCCTACCCGGTGGGAACGTTTTGGTGGCGGCTTGGGAGCGTAAAATCGTCGAGCAAGCCCGGCAGGCGGGGTCCGATCAGGATCGGGAGTACTGGCCGCTGCACATCGTGGAATTGCAGCCCGTGGGTACGGACAGTGCGGAGATCGTCTGGGAATGGCACCTTTGGGACCACCTGATTCAAGACCACGATCCCACCCGCGACAATTACGGACCCGTCAGGGAGCATCCCGAGTTGGTCGACCTCAACTTCTTGCCGCCCCAGGGTGGCTTTAGCGGGGCCGACTGGCTCCACACCAACGCCATCGACTACAACCCCCTTCGCGACGAAATCCTGATCAGTGCCCGCGACCTGAGCGAAATCCTGATCATCGACCACAGCACCACTTCCACCGAAGCCGCCGGTCATACGGGCGGTCGCTCCGGCCGGGGCGGGGACCTCCTCTACCGCTGGGGCAATCCCCAATCTTACCGCCGCCAGGGGCCCGAAGCCCAGCGCTTTTTCCTACAGCACGACGCGCGCTGGATTCCCCCCGGCCACCCCCGCGCCGGGCAGATCATGGTGTTCAACAACGGCCGCAACCGACCCGACGGCTTCTACTCCTCCGTCGACATCATCAGCCCACCCCTCGACGCCGACGGGCGCTACCAACTCGACCCCGGCAAAATTTACGGCCCCGCCGAACTGGCCTGGACCTATCCCGCCGATCCCCAAGACGGCTTTTACTCCGGGATCATGTCCGGTGCTCATCCGCTCCCCAATGGCAATTATTTCATCTGCGTCTCTGACCTCAATCTATTTATCGAGGTCACCGAGGCCGGGGAAGAGGTCTGGCGCTACGTCAACCCCATCGGTAGCAACGGTCCCGTCGCCCAGGGCCAACTCCCTCCCTTTACCAATGTCTTTCGCGCCACGCGTTACCCCGGATTTTACCCCGCCTTCGAAGCCCGCGACCTCACCCCGGGCGAAGCCCTCGAATTGGATCCCCTCCCCTTGGACTGCCAGCGCTTTAGCGTCGCCACTCAAACGCCCGCCGCTGCCCCTCCGGTGGTTCGGGTCCAGCAGAATCCCTTTGGCGAGGAGCTGCAACTCCACAAAGCAACTTCGGTCGAGCTGGAGCTCTCCATCTACCAGCTCGACGGGCGACTGCGGTACCGGGGCCAGTGGGAAGCAACTACTTTGCGCCTCTCCACCGATCATTGGCCCGACGGATTTTACCTTATACACGTGCGAAACCCCAAAAACGGTCAGGTCGCTGGCATAAAAATCGTCAAAGCCTAGGCAGGGAGCGGTACAAAGTACGTACCTTAAAAAGCCTATGAAGAAGCGATACCTCTTACTCCTATTGGGGATAGCCCTATTTACCTCAAGGGCAGTGGCCCAAGCCGATGGCTGGTCCGATGAACTCCTACTCCATCACCAGAGCATCTACCTGCCAACCCTAGACCTGCCGATCCCACAGATCGACGAGTCCGAACTCATCGACGGGCATTATTTCCGAGTCCTCCAATTTAGCCAGCTCCCGGATGAGACCTTGCACCGCGAACTAGCGGCCGCCGGCATCGAGCTACTGGCGTATCTGCCCTACCGGGCCTACTTTGCCCGCATCCCCGCTTACCTGCCCAGCAACCGCTGGTTGGAGTGGCCCCTGCGGAGTGTATCCCCCATTGCGGCGGAGTGGAAGGTAGAACCCACGCTCTGGACGCGGGATGCCCGCTCGACGAGGGAGCAGACCCTGGAGTTGAATATCCGTTACTTTGCGGCGGTTCCGAGGGAATACGTACGCGAGCAATTGGAAAAACGGGGTTTTCGCATTACCCAACCGGCCCGCCACAGCGCCGTCCTACGCCTGGAAGCCCAATCGAAAGATGTGGAACGACTAAGTCAACTGCCCTTCATCAGCTACGTAGAAGCCTACCACGATGACATCGTCCTCGACGATGACAATGGTCGAACTTTGCACCGCAGCAACCTACTGGATGGCTCCATCGGAAATCGCTACGACGGCAGTGGCGTCGCCGCACTCGTCCGCGACGATGGGAAAATCGGACCACACATTGACTTTCGGGGTCGGCTGCTCCTCAATGAGGGGGATGACAATCCGGCGTGGACCCACGGCGACCAAGTCAGCGGCATTCTTGCGGGGGCGGGCAACCGCGATCCCCTCTTCCGGGGCATGGCGGCGGGGGTCGATCTGTACGTGACCACTTACAGTCCCGATTTTTACGACGGCACCCTCGCCCTGCACATCGAGCGGGACGTACTGGTCACCAATTCTTCCTATACCGATGGTTGCAATGCCGGGTATACGCTGGTCACCCAGGTCATCGACGATCAGCTTTACCGCTACCCGACCCTGGCCCACGTTTTTGCAGCGGGCAATAGCGGGCAGAGCGACTGCGGCTACGGAGCTGGCAACCATTGGGGAACGATTACGGGTGGCCACAAACAGGGGAAGAATGCCATTACCACGGGTAATCTGGCCGTCGATGGCAGCATTTACCGAACCAGCAGCCGTGGCCCGGCTTTTGACGGTCGGATCAAACCCGACCTTTGTGCCCGCGGGCAGGGCCAGGGTTCTACCGTCAACGATCACGAATACGACAGCTTCGGAGGCACCTCCGCCGCGGCGCCCGGAATGGCGGGGATTGTGGCGCAGCTTCACCAGGCCTACCGCGAACTCAACGGCGGCAGCATTGCACCAACCGCCCTCCTTAAAAGTGCCCTACTCAATACCTGTAACGAACTGCATACCCCCGGCCCCGATTTCCGCAGCGGCTGGGGACAGGTCAACGCCTACCGCGCCCTCCGCACCCTGGAGGACCAACGCTACGCCACCGATAGCATTGGCCTCAACGAAGAAAAAACCCACAGCATCGTGGTCCCCGAGGGCACCCAACGGATCAAAATCATGCTCTACTGGGCCGAGCCTCCGGCAGCACCCAACGTCAGTCGCAGCTTGATCAACGACCTCGACCTGACCGTAGCGGCACCGGACGGCAGCGTCCACCTGCCCTGGTTGCTCGATCATTTTCCCGATCCCAACCGCTTAGACGCCCCCGCCCAACGGGGAGCCGATCACCTCAACAACGTGGAGCAGGTCAGCTTTGACCTGCCCGAAGCGGGCGTCTACGAACTGCGAATTGCGGGTACCGAACTGCCCTTTGGAAAGATAGAATACTACTGGACGTACGAAATCATCAGCGAAGCCATCCGCATCACCCATCCGGTAGGGGGCGAAAACTGGGAAGCGGGGCAGGAGACCGTCATCCACTGGGATGCTCCCCTGACGACCCAAGACTTTACGATCGAATATTCTCCGGATGCGGGAACCACCTGGCAAAGGATTTTTCAAGTCCCCGCCGAGCGGCGCCGGTTTATGTGGCGGTCTCCTCCCAACGCCCTGACGGGGCAAGCCCTGATCCGAGTGAGTCGCGACGGAGAGAGCAGTCAGAGCGATACGACCTTTTCCATTGCCCCGCGCCCCCTGGTCGAAGTCACCCAAGTGTGTGATCGCGAGATGGCCTTCCGGTGGTTCCCCATTGCCGAGGCGGAGGTCTACGAGGTTTACCAACTCGGCGACAAGTACATGGAACCCATTGCCGAAACGACCGACACCGAGTACCGCATCGCGATCCCCACGGTGACCGAGAGTGCCAATACCTGGCTGGCGGTCAAGGCCAGGGGCGCCGATTGGGAGAGCGAACGCAGCGTAGCCGTCAATAATCCCGCAGGGGACTTTGTCGAATGTATTATCAATCAAGATTTGGAGCTCAACGCCATCGAAAGTCCCAACCAATCCACCATCGAAATCTGTACGGCTTATTCCAGACCGGTGGTGATCAACCTGCGCAATAGTGGGGAGCAAGCCTTTACAGAACTGGATTTGGCTTACCAGGTCGACGACGGGCCAGTGATTACCGAAAGCTACAGTGGCAACATCGCGCCCGGACAGTCGTGGACCCACACCTTCCAAACGCCCATCTTCATCGAACAAGGCGGTCAGTACCGCATCCAGACCTGGGTCACGCTCGCCAATGATGAAAACCCACAAAACAACCGAGCGGAAACCACGATCCAGATCATCCGCTTGGGGGATCGGGAGGCCCCCGAAATTTACGAGACCTTTGAGCAGGTGCCACCGGCGGGTTGGTTGATCAACAACCCGGATTCGATGCAGACCTGGGAATCCTATACGGGCATTGGCCCCACGGGAGTATCGACGGCCCTGCTGCGCCTCCCCCACTTCGATTACTTGGTTTACCAAGCCCTGGATCGCTTGGTGAGCGTTCCGGTCGATCTGCGCAATAGCATTACGCCCGCCCTGAGTTTTTACCGCGCCTACGCCCCCCACGGCTACAGCAGCCGGGCCGATTCCTTCCGCATCGACGTCTTTACCGACTGTGGGGATACCTTTGAAAAAAGCATTTTTGGCGCGGCGGGAAATCGCCTGGCTACCCACCCCACCAGCTCCACGGTCTGGGAGCCCGGGGGAGCCGAAGACTGGCGCGAACGGGTCATCGACCTCACGGAGTTTGCGGGGGAGGAGATTCTCCTCAAGCTGGTCAGCATCAATTACCGGGGCAATCACTTTTACCTCTCCGATTGGCGCGTCTTCGAAAGCCAGGCGCCACCGGTGGCTCGGATCAGCACGACGCAGGACAAGGCCTGTGTGGATCAGCCCATCACGGTTAGCAGCAGCAGTGAGGGCTTTGGCTTGGGCGCATTCCGCTGGGATTTTGGTCCGCAAGCCAGTATACCGACGGCGGAAGGACCGGGGCCCTGGGAAGTGAGTTTTAGTACGGCCGATACCCAAAGCATCAAGCTGTGGCTGAGCAATCCTCACGGTATGGACAGTACGACCATTCGCCTGCCCGTGGTCGCGCCTCCCCTCGCCAATTTTAATACCAACCTGGAGGGCCTCACCATCAACCTGCTCAACCAATCTACCGAGGCCAGTGGCTACCAGTGGGACTTTGGCGATGGCCAGACCAGTACGCTCGAAAATCCCATCCACACCTATGCCGAACCGGGCACTTACACGATCGAGCTGACCGTTTTCTCCGACCATTGCGAGCCGATCCGTTTGAGCAAAACGGTCGAGGTGTCCCTGACGTCCAGTGTGCGCGACCGGGTGGACACACTGGAGGTGTCGGTGTATCCCAATCCCAACCGGGGAGACTTTCGGATTCAAGTCGCCGACCTGACCCAACGCGAGCTGGTGCTCGAGCTGTATACGCCCGATGGGCTGCGCCTGTGGCGGGAAGTGGTACGCAGCAAGGCGGGTTGGAGTAACTACCGTTTTACCGACCTCGAATTGGCGCGGGGGCTGTATTTTTTACGGGTGGAAGCCGAGGAAAAAGCGAAGGTGCTCAAGGTATTGGTCCAGTAGGATAAAGTTGTCTAGTTAGTCCACAATTCGTACCTTTCCACCAAGCTAAACCCGAAATTACTGTGAGACTAACCTTTAGAATCCATTACCGCACACAGTGGGGAGAACAAATTCACGTGCTGGGGTCGCTGCCCGAATTGGGGGCGGACGAAATTGCTGCCGCACCGGCCTGTAGTTACCTGGGCGATGGGCGTTGGGAATACAGCTTCGACCTGGCCAAGGCCCCCCGTCCCTTCCACTACCGCTACGTCTTATTGAACGAGCGTCGGGAAGTCCTCAACCGCGATTGGGGGGAGCCCCGGCGGGTCGCCCTTCCCCGCGTCAAACTGCAACAGATCCTTTTTCGAGATACCTGGCGCAACCAGTGGCATCCCGAAAATGCCTTTTACACCTCGGCCTTTGCCGACGTCATTTTCCGTACCACCGCCTTCGCCGTTCCCGCGCCCCGCGCCAATGCCAAACGGGGCCGCTTGCGCTTTCAATTGCGGGCGCCCCGAGTACCGAGGGGGCAGCAGCTCTGTGTATGTGGCGATGCCCCCGAGTTGGGCAATTGGGACCCGGAAAGGCCCTTGCTATTGGGCAGTGAAAATTATCCCCGCTGGTCGGCGGCGGTCTACACCGAGCTCCATCGGACCGTGGAGTACAAATACGGTTTTTACGATCCGGTGCGGGGGCGGGTAACCGCGCTGGAGGCAGGCGAAAACCGCCAGGTGGCCGGTACCTTGCTGCCGGGGGCGGGAGAATGCTTGGTCCTTTCGGATGAGTATTTGGCACATCCGCAGGGAGACTGGAAGGGGGCGGGCGTCGCCGTTCCCGTATTTGCGCTGCGCAGCCACGCGGGACTGGGTGTGGGAGAATTTACGGATATCCCCCTGCTGGTGGACTGGGCCGCAGGGGTGGGCCTCAAAATGATACAAATCCTGCCCATCAACGATACTTCCAATACCGGACGTTGGGTCGATTCCTATCCTTACGCCTGTTTGTCCACTTACGCCTTACATCCCCTGTACCTCAACGTCAGTCAGACACAGGGCCGCCGGAAAATCATCGACCCGCAGGAATTGGCGTCGGAGCGCGAGCGTCTCAATGCCCTCCCCGAGGTCGACTACGAGGCGGTCACCCAGCTCAAATTGCGCCTGGCACGTCAGGTATTCTCCAAAGTCAAAAAAACGCTTTACAAAAAAGCGGATTTCAAACGCTTCGTCAAAGACAATGCCCACTGGCTGCCGGCTTACGCCCTCTTTTGCGTCCGCCGCGATCAAAATGGTACCACGGATTTTCAACAATGGGAGCGGGACGCTCAGTTTTCCAAAGCGGCTCTGGACCGGGCCAGTCAAGCCCAGTCCGAAGAATACGACGACCT
The DNA here is from genome assembly GCA_937899855.1 of uncultured Saprospirales bacterium. Taxonomy (GTDB): domain Bacteria; phylum Bacteroidota; class Bacteroidia; order Chitinophagales; family Saprospiraceae; genus CALLVY01. The sequence goes on from CALCCH010000723.1 coordinate 7,107, forward strand.
GGCCTTTTACTACTTTTTACAGTACCACCTGGACGCCCAACTCCAAGCCGCCAGCGATTACGCCCGCAGTAAAGGGATTTTGCTCAAAGGCGATATCCCAATCGGCATCTACCGCTACAGCGTCGATGCCTGGTGTACCCCCGCCCTGTTCAACATGAACGGCCAATCCGGTGCCCCGCCGGATCCCTTTTCGGGCAGTGGCCAGAATTGGGGCTTCCCCACTTACAACTGGGAGGAGATGGCGGTGGATGGCTACCAGTGGTGGCAAAATCGCCTCCGCCAATTGTCGCGCTACTTTGATGCTTTTCGCATCGATCACATCCTGGGTTTTTTCCGCATTTGGCAAATCCCACTGGAACAAGTGGAAGGGACCATGGGTTTTTTCAATCCCGCCCTCCCCATCGCCGTGGGGGAATTTACGGTCCGAAATATCGCCTTTGATTACGAACGCTACTGCCGGCCCTACATTACGCCGCGGCTGTTGTGGGAATCGTTTGGGGAGCGGTCGGAATACGTTCGCCAGACCTTCCTCGACCGAGCGGGGACCGATCGTTTTGCCCTAAAAAGTGCCTTCAATACCCAGGCAAAAATCAAGACCTTCCTGGGGGATGCGCTTTCGGAGGAGCAGTTGTCGCTGCGGCAGGGGCTGTACGACTTGGTGAGCAATGTCCTCTTTTTTGAAGTACCGGGCTCCGCGGGTCGCGCCTTCCACCCCCGAATTGACTTTAGCAAAACGGCCTCCTTTCAAGCCCTCGATGCCCCGACCCGCGAACGCTTGATGGCGCTGTACAACGATTACTTTTACCAACGTCAGGAAGATTTTTGGCGGCAGCAGGCCCTGACCAAACTGCCCGTTATCAAAGGAGCGACCAATATGTTGATTTGTGGGGAAGACCTGGGGATGGTTCCCGATTGCGTACCCGGGGTGATGAGTGAGCTGGGAATACTGACGCTGGAAATCCAGCGGATGTCCAAAAATCCGCAAACCGAATTTCTCCAGACGGCCGATATTCCCTACCTCTCGGTGTGTAGCCCCTCCACCCACGATATGGCGACCATCCGGGGCTGGTGGGAGGAAATGGAGAGTGACCAACGACAACGCTTTTGTCAGCGGGAACTAGGTGTGTACCAAGCCCCCGCCCCCACCTGCGAGCCCTGGATCGCGGAGCGCATCATCCGTCAGCACCTTTTCTGGCCGGGCATGTGGGCCGTATTCCCACTACAGGACCTACTGGCCATCGACGGAGCCATCCGGCGAGCAAAGCCACACGAAGAACGCATCAACGTGCCCGCCAATCCCCAGCACTACTGGCGCTACCGCCTCCACCTGCCCTTGGAAGCCCTGGCGCAGGCCGATGATTTTAACGAACAACTGACCAATCTAATCACGGTAACGGGGCGTTAGAAAAGCGCCCCGTTTTTCCCCGTCACAAAAACTTTGATTTTTTCCTGCGGTACACTTACCAGCAGAAACCCCCGTGAAATAAGGGAATCCAGCCCAAAAACCCGTTCGTCGACAAGCTTCTACAAAACTTTTTTTTTCGTAAGTGTTGCTTTTTAATATGAAATCACTGAGATTTGTAATCGTAACTGCGTTACAAAAATAGGGAATCAAACCCCGAAACGAATCTACCCACTCCCCGTGTTCGCAACTACTTCCGCTCCCCGGTAGTATATCCTCCACCTCCCACACTAACAGTTTGAATAAAATAGCCCGTCACAGTACGGGATTCAGTAGCGAAATATATTTCCCCCCCACCAAATAAGAGAAACGAATAACCCCCCGAAACGAATCTTACCATTTTTACCATCCAGCCTGACTGGGGGTGGAAGTGATTGAACCACAATTACATTACTTACAATTTATTCCATGAACCAGAATTTACAACTAAAGCACATCCTCCTTTTTGCCCTCCTCCTTACCACGACGACTAGCAGCCTTTTCGCTAAGACCGTCTACTCCGTAGACAATGGCGATTGGTACAATCCAAATACCTGGCAGAACCAGACCATTCCCACGGAAGACGATGACGTCGTTATCAATCCGGGTCATACGGTGGTACTCAGCGCCGCTGCCTACGTACACTTTGGCAACATTACGATCGAGAACGATGGAGAATTGATCGCTGACGTGGGTGACCACGTCGAAGGTTTTGTTTTCTCCGGTCTGGAGTTTCACGTACTGGGTGGCTTTTTTACCCACCTGGATCAAGATTTTGCCGTTACGAATGATGGCCTCTTTTGGATCCACCCTGGCGCGGAAGTCCGCATCCGGGAAGACCTTAAAATGATGGACGAAGCACAAGTGGTGATCGAAGCTACGTGTGTCCGGGTAGATGATGATTTTGAAATCTACGGCACCTTGACCACGATCTGTGGAAACGGTGGGGTCAGCATCGGCGACAACGATCGCACCAACAATTTTGTCCTGATGAACGGAGCGAGCACGAGCCAAATTTGTCTCGGAGTACAGGTGTTCCGCAGCAATGGCGAACAGACTTGCACCAGCACGGTAGATAGTGGAACGGGCAACACCAATCCGGTAGCCGTCGACGATCAACTGACCGTAGCTAAGAATACGATTACGCAAATCGACGTCCTCAACGAGGGCACGCCCGATAGCGACAACAACATCGGCGACAAGCTGCAACTGATTGCGGTAGGTACCGATTTTTCGAACAACCAAATGACCAAGGAAGGTGGTCAGGTGACGATCCTCGACAATGGTACCCCACTCGATCCTACGGATGACCTTGTGGAGTACACGCCCGCTAACAACTTTACCGGGATTGACGGATTCCGCTACGTAATTACCGATGCCAACGGGGGCTATGCCGCTGCGGAAGTGGTACTCAACGTATTGGATTTCCTACCCGTCGAACTGGTCAGCTTCAACGCCCTGAGCAAGTCCTGCAAGGTGACCCTGAATTGGGCCACGGCTAGCGAATTGGACAACAGCCATTTCGAAATCGAGCGCAGTGCCGATGGCTACCAGTTCGAACGCATCGGTCAGGTCCGCGGACACGGCACCACCAATGTGAGCCACGCTTACGACTACGTGGATGCCCAGCCCTTCGATCAAAACTACTACCGCCTGGTACAGGTCGACTACAACGGCGATCGCACCACTTCGGAGGTCATCTACCGAGCTTCGAACTGTGAGCAAAACGAGGTCGTGAGCTTTGGCCCGGTCACGCTTTCTCCGAACCCTACCCCCAACGGCAAAGTGGCCCTGAGCCTACGTGCTCAACAGTCGGAAACGACTACGCTGACGATCATCGACCTCTACGGCAAGGTCGTCTACCGCGAGCAACTGGCCATCGAAGCGGGTAACAATACCATCGATCTTCAGCACATCGAGTCGCTGCCCGTGGGCAACTACGCGGTACAGGTTGGTGAGCAAGTCACCCGGATGGTGGTGGCGCGTTAAACAAGCAAGTTATTTCAACTTAAGATACTTAAGAATAGGTTTACGATAGGTGATTAATGTGATGAAGTGGTCCCGATTACTCGGGACCACTTTTTTTGTTTTTAGTCTGCTTTGACGAGTCGTTCCGTCTTTATTTGGGTACCACTCCGCCACTGCAACCAGTATACACCCCGGGGCCAATCGACCGTAGACAGGGTCTGGCGGCCCGCTCCCGGCGCCAGTTCTAGTTGACGCAGCAGACGCCCCCGCAGGTCAAAAATCTGGAGCTGGACCGCCGTTTCTCCCGACCACCGCAAATCCAGGTGATCCCCAAAAGGATTGGGAGCGTAACGGAGGGTTTCCGACGGGGTGGGCCGCATTTCGCGCCGCTCGGCGCCCGTACAGTTGGTCTCCACCACTACCGTTCGGCATTGCTGCCCCGTACACCCACAGGCATCCGTGGCGGTCAAACATACGTTGTAGACGCCACAGGTCGCAAATTGATGGAGCACAATCGGAGAGGGATTGATGCCACAGTCGCCGGGATTGGTACAGGAGGTCCCGTCCCCAAAATCCCAGGATTCACTGACGATGGGGCAGTCCGACTGCGGTACATTCCGGGAGACGAAGATGCCCAAGCTATGGCCGATCTGAAAATCAAAATCCACGTCGGGGCCGGGATCACAGGAGGGTTCACAACCTCGATCGACGACCAAGTCCCGGCAAACGGTCGTTTCGCAGGCGCACTCGTCCACGACGGTCATGCACACCTCGTAGGTTCCGCAAAAGGCGTAGCTGTGAAAGATCGTTCCCGAACCGCCGTTGTTGCAATTACCCGGCGTGGTGCAGGTCGTTCCGTCGCCAAAGTCCCAGTGGGTGGAGACCAGGTCGCAACCCGCTTCGAAAGTGGTCGTGTTGAGGAAAAAAGGAAGGGCGGTACCTTCGTTGGCAATGTCAAAGGCGGGACTCGTGCTAAACGTACAACAATCGCTCAGACTTTCCACCTCGTAAAAGACGGTAAAGTTGTAGGGCACATCGTTGAGGATGAGGGCACCCACAATCTCGTACACCCCCGTTTGGGACAGGGGCACCGTGAGCAGGTCATTGTCGACGGCGGTGCCGCTAAAGATTTCTACGCCATTGGCATCGCGGATACCCAGGATGAGTTTGTTGGGTTTGGCAATGCCACATTCACTGCCACTCGCCCGTAAGTACAGTTCGCCGCAGCGGTCTTCGATTTGGACCAGGGTGCCACAAAAGGCTACGTTGTCGATGACCACGTTGTTGCCACTGCCGTGGTTGCCATTTTCGGTAGCGACCCCAAAGTGCAAGAAGGGAAAATTGTGCACCGCGGCGGGCAGTAAAAGATCGAGGTGTACGCAGTCGGGGAAGGCCGAGAGGGGTTGTTGGTACAGTTCGACTAGGTCGTTGGAAGTCATTCCTGGTCCCTGATTGGTACCGGAGATGGAGAGCCAAGTAGCGGTCGATAATTCGTTGCGGGCTTCCAGGCTGAGAATCATGGGCATCCCAACGAGGTTGTTGGCGGTCAGGAGGGGGTTGTCGGCTTTTACGGTAATCCTTTGGCCGCCAGAGTCGAAGAGCAGGCGGAGGGAATGGCTGTTGACGCAAGCCTCATTATTGGTACAGAAGTCGCGGACCAAGGGGCTCAAGCCATTGGTAACGAAATCCTCGTGCCAGCCGTCGACGCAGTCGAGCTGGCCATTGGGCAGCTGGCAGTTGCTGGGACAGTCGGGGTTTTCGAAGCCATAACTCGGTAGGAGAATCAATTGGGCACTAAGGGGGTACAGTCCGATCCCCAATAGGATCGTCATCAAAAAGGATTTCATAAAACAAGTTTTGAGCCAGCCGGTACGGCGGCCGTACCGGAATGGAGCAGGTGAATAAATGGAGTAGAATGGCAATGGAAAATGGTGTACAGTACCCGAGGCAAAGGCTTCTGCAAGAGCAGTAACTGGCGTCACTTACTCCTGCAGATCATTTAGCCCAAAAAAAATACTGACACATTTGATCGTTTACCTCAGAAGTCCAGGTCGGGAACCGTCTCTAGTGATGGACCTAGTCGTTCTGAAGCGTTTTAATCCTATAATGTGTCAGCACTCCAAAGGGGTCGAGCCCCACGAAAAATGATGTTAAACTTACGCGTCGGCCAGGCCGCTCGCTCGGAAGAGCGAGGGACTCGGCAATAACCTTATATCTCTGTGTTTGATGAGGGTTAAGCGTTTTACTGATGTTTTGCGCTTGTTTATCTACTTAGTAGTTCCTTGAGATCGGAAAAGGTAATCACTGGAGGCTATTTTTTTCAAAAAATATTTCTTCCCGCAGCAATTGGCGGGCGGCGGCCCCCTGATAGGCGTCCTCCGCATCCGCCAGGCTTTGCAGTAGGGGCCGGGCGGCAAAGGATTGATCGAGGGCCAGGTGGGCCAGGGCAGCGTACCAGCGGGCTTGCTCGGCGTAGATGAGGTCGGCGGGCTCGATCAGGGTATACAGGGTTTGGAGGGCGGTGTGGTATTGTTGGATTTCCATTTGGCAGATGGCGAGGGCGAGTCGGTACTTGCTGTCTGGGTTTTGGGCAACGATGGCCTCAAAGTAGCCCAGGGCTTCGTAGAAGTCGCCGCTTTGGTAATAACTGGCGGCTTGTTGGAGGTCAGCGGAGCGGGTTTCGTCATTGCCCCGAACGCCGAAGGGCAGTTCGTAGGCTTGGTAGTGTTGGGCTAAGATATCGTCGGCTTGGGAGCTGCGGAAGAGGCTGCGGCCCGGCCCCAGCAACAGCAGGAGCAGGATGGCCGCCGCCGCCGCCGCCCACCAGCCGATCCGACGCCGCTGGCGCGGGCGTGCCACCGGGGTGGGCTGGTATTTGGGCAGCAACTCCCCCAGCCGTTCTTTGAGGGCCAGGTCCCCCGCCTGGTCGATGACCTCCAGGACCCGCCGCTGCACGTTCACTTCTTCGGCCAGAGCCGCATCCTCGGCCAGGGCCGCTTCAAACTCACGGCGGTGTTCCCCGCTCAGGCGACCGGCGAGGTAATCGAGAATCAGCGCTTGATTAGATGGCTTCATGGTGCATTCTTTAATAATGAACGAAAATGAGGCGAATCGAGAATCGCTTGCCGCAATTTCTTCAAACAGTTGGATTTCTTGTTTTTCGCCACCTGATCTCCCGAATAATTCATCCGCTCGGCAATTTCTTTCATGCTCAGTCGATCGTAGTAGTACCAGATCAAGATCTGTCGGCAGGAATCGCCCAATTGTGACAGCAGATGGCGGAGGGCTGCCTGGCGTTCGTCACTCAACAGGGACTGGAGCGCCACCTCGGCGACGGGGATGTCCTCCTGTTCTTCCGTCAGTGCGACTTCCCGCTTGTCGCGCCGCAGGCGCTTGAGCCACAGGTTGCGACAGACGGAGTACAAATAAGCCTCGACATTGGCCACCTTTTCGATCTCCCCGTTTTTGGCCAGTTTGTACAGTACGATCAAGCCATCCTGGAAAATATCGTCCACATCCGCCGGCCCACCACTATTCTGCAGGATGAGCCGCGCGACCTGTTCGTTTACCCGACCGTGGAGGTAGCGTATAGCCGCTTCGTTATCCTCCGTCCGACTCGATCGTAGCCATTCTTTAATTCGCTGGTCCGAGTGTTTTTCCATGGATGACTTAATTTAACGTTCTACCGACTCCCAAAAGGTAATGTCCCACAACGGACTTTTCTTTGAATGCCGGATATCCAAGCTACAAAATAAGCCAGCTGGGGCAGAAATCGAAATATCGCGGGTTTTTGGGCCCGCAAAAAGAAATACAAAAAAAGCGATCGAAGGCGATTACCTTTTCGCACCTTGGGGGACGAGCAATAAAAATGGCCATTCTCCCACCTCCAAAGCTTCCGGCCGAATTGAGTATTCGATTAACCTTAAATAAATACTGAACCATGAAAAAGAGTATGATCAAGCTATGCGCAAAACTAAGCCTTTGGCTGTTGGTACTGGCCCTGACAAAGCCCCTGGCAGCCGAGCATTCTTTCGACCTGTACCCCGCCGATAGGATGGCCAAAGGCGATGATTCCACCCGCGTCATCTTCGCCAATTGGAACAATGAGTACGAAGGCCTTTGCGTCTATCTGGACGATGACGACAACGTGATCGTATCGATCAACATCCTCACCAAGACCAACGTACTGAGTGCCTATCCGGCGGTCCACTACGAGTATTCCTTCGACAACGCCCCCCCCAACGTCAGCCCGGCCCTCCAGACATCGGACCTCAGCCCCACCGTCTGGCTGGGTGAAAACATTTACGTCGCTACCTTCCTGCACAAACTGCCCTTCGGCTCGGTCTGTCTGGAACCCACTCAGAGCATCCCGCTCGACTACGCCTTCAAACTCGTCACTCCCGCTACCGGAGGGGCCTACGATGCCTACCCCATCGCCGGCTATATCGGTACCCTGTTCCCCGATTTTGTCCACCCCGACTACGCCGCCCAATCGGGCATCGACATGGGGCAAAAACAGATTTGCTGCCGCACCCCCCCCTCACCGGGCGCCGAACTACGCCGAGGCCAAACCACGACGCTCCAAACCGAGCTCCACGTACTGCCCAACCCCTTTGAAGACCACCTCCAAATTCGGGGAACCCTCGCCCGGGGCGAAGCCCTGCGGATCGAGCTCTACGACCTCACCGGCCGGGTCTGGCTCCAGGAGCAGCAAAACACCCGCCCTTACGTAGATTACACCCTAGCCACGGACGACCTTCCTCCGGGAATTTACTTTATCCGCATCAACGGGGGGGAACCCACCAAAGTCGTAAAGACCCAATAGTTTTTCCTACCGAATCGGATGGGCCCCGCCCATTCGGTTCTCCCTCCATTCCTTACTGGTTCCTTGGTCTTTTGTCCGTCAATTAATTATCTTACCACGCGACCAAGACGAGCACTATGAGTCAAACACCTCGGGACTTTACCTTTCGTTATTCCGTTCTCCTGGCGGGCCTGCTCCTGTGCTGGGCCAGCGTGGCCCTGGGGCAGTCCACCATTCCGGCGCCCGCTCTCTGCGACAGTACCGGCCAATGCCACCAGCAACAACTCAGCATCGACGCTCCTTCCTTCGCGGACAACCTCCAGCACTACCAGTCGGCACTCGACGATTTTGCCTGTAGCGAGAATTGGAAAATGTACATCCACACCGGCAACTATTTTTCCCGGATTTGCTACGTCTACCAGCGCTACGACCAGTACATTCAGAACGCCCGCCGCATCAACGAAATCGCCCAGCAAAAGCTACTCCCCACGGAGGCCGATTACGAAATCGCCCGTCACAACGACGCCATCAGCGAGGCCATCCGGGGAAATTTTTACCAGTCTACGCAGGCCCTTCTGCATCTCTTACAGGAGGTAGGGCCCCAGCTCGACTCCATCGGCCGGGCCGAATATTACCAAAACATCGGCTCCTTTTATAAGGAACTCGGCGATTACGACGAGGCCATTCGCTATCTGGAACGGGCCATAGAATTGCGGCGAATCAGCGAGGAAACGTCCAATTCGCGTCACGTCAGTGCCCACTCCGAATTGGCGCATTCGCACAAGCTCAAAGGCAATTACCCCGCCGCCCGCCAAGGCTACCTCAACACCTTGCGGCAGGCCGACCAAATCGGTCGCTACAACAAGTCCTTGATCCAGATCTACCTCTACTGCTACCAAAACCTGGCGGATCTGCACCGGGCGGAGGGCGACTTTCCTCAAGCTCACCACTACCTCCAACTCGCTCTGGACTTCCAAGCCCAGGATTCCTACGCCAAGGCACACGATACCTACCGCACCCTGGGCCACACCCACCTCGATCAGGAGCAATACGAACCGGCCCTGGTGGCCTTTCGCCAGGCGGTCGCCACGGCCCGGGAGACCTACAACTACAATGCCGTCCGGGAAGACGACAAGCACCATACGGTAGCCCAGTGCTGGATGGATATCGGTACGGTACACCTGCGCCAGGAGCAGTACGCCGAAGCCCTGACGGCTTATCGCAAAGCCCTGTACGAGAACACCTACGACTACCGGGCGGAGGACCTGGAAAGCCTCCCCCAAGTCGATAACTTTATCAATCTGCCGGTAGGCCTGGACGTGTTGCGGGCGATCATCCAGTGCTACCACCAGCGCTACCGCTCCACTTCACAACGGGAGGATCTACTGCGGGTACTGCGGGTGGCCCGTCTGGCGCGGGCGCTGATCCAGCGGATTCGACAGCGTTACGAGGCGGAAGGCTCCAAACAAACCCTGGTGGGCAAGGCTAAAAATATCTACGAAATGGCGATCAATAGTGCCGTGCTAATGTACGAGCTGACGGGCGATCGGGCCTACCTCTACGAGGCTTTCCGCTTTTCCGAAAGCAGCACGGCGGGCTTGCGCTTGGATTCCATGCAGGGCCAGTTGGCGCGGGGGGGGGGAGGGCTGCCTCCCGAGCTGGTACAGCGGGAGCGGCAATTGCGCAGCGATTGGACCTATTATAAAAAGCGGGTGGCAATTGCGCGGAAGGAAAAAGAACGGACGGATCCGGAGCGGCGGCGAGAGTGGGAGCAACGGCTGTTTACCACCAGTGAGGCGTACAAGCAACTGATCGCCGACTTCGAACGCAACTATCCCAATTACTACCAGCTCAAGTTCAATACCGATCTGGTGGAGGTAGCCACGATCCAGGAGAACGTACTCGATACGACGGCCGCCCTGCTGACTTATTTTATGGGAGAAGAAAAACATTTCGCCCTCTACCTCACCGCGAATGATATTGAGGTACACCACTGGCCCACCAACCAGCGCCTCCGCCAGCGGCTGAGTAGTCTGCGCCAGCTGTTGATCAACGAGCCCCAGAGTAGCCAGTTCCAGCGCGATTACGATACCTTTCTCCAACTGGCCCACCAGATTTACGACGAATTGCTGGCACCACTACTGCGCCAACTTCCGGGTTCCGTGGAGCGGCTACTGATCATTTCCGACAATATCATCAATGACCTTCCCTTCGAAATCCTACTGCGTCAGAACAGCACGGCGGTACCGGTAGATTATTCCCCCCAGACCCTACCCTACCTCTTCCGAGACTACAACATCAGCTACCATTATTCCGCCACCCTCCTGCTGAGCAACGCCCAAAAAGCAGCGTCGCAAGCCCCTTACGCCTTTCTCGGTTTTGCGCCCAGTTTTGGCTTACAGGGTGAACAACGACAACGGGTTTGTAGCGGCAGTCAGCTTTACGACCTACACTGCAACCAGAAGGAGGTCGAACGAATCAGTACCTACTTCAGCAGTAAAAATTTGCTGGCCGAAGCCGCCACCAAACGGGCCTTTATCGAACTGATGGCCGAGTACCGCATCGTTCACCTCGCCACCCACGCTTGTATCGACGAAAGCAATATCGACCTCAGCCAAATTCACTTTAGCGACGAAGGCCTTTCAAGCTATGACCTCCAAAACCTCGATTTGACCGCGGACCTCGTCGTGCTCAGCGCTTGCAATACGGGGGCGGGAAAATTGGTCAAGGGAGAAGGGACCCTTAGTCTTTCGCGAAGCTTTACCTATGCCGGCTGCCCCAGCACGCTGATGAGCCTTTGGTCGATCGACGACTGTGCAACTTCCGAAATTATGATCGCCTTTTACCATTTCCTCTCGGAAGGGCAGGCCAAAGATGAGGCCCTCCGTTCGGCCAAGCTGGACTACCTCGCTCGGTCCAGCGATCGGGCCAAAGCACATCCTTACTACTGGGCGGGTTTTGTGCAGACGGGAAAAACGACCCCCCTTTTTCGCCCCAGCAGCTTTACCTACGCCCCCTTATTCGTACTGTGCCTGCTTTTGCTGGGCTGGCGTATGTACCGCCAAAGCCGCGCCACTCAACGGACGTAGCGACAACGCAAAGCCCAGTGCTTGTAACGCGACTCTACGCGCCCCAACTCCTTTCCCCGCCATTCGTAGCACCAGGCTTCCCCCGCAAAAGACAGCTCCCCCGACCAGTAGTAGCCCTTGCGCCCTTCATCGCGGGGATGCCCCCGATCGTAGAGCCCCGAACAACCCAGTTCCAGATCCTTCAAGTCTCCCAGCGAAAGGGCCAGCCACTCCGCCTTGGTGGGCAGCCGCCAGCCGGGAGGGACCAGTGCCAGCGCGGTCTGCTGATCAAAACACCCCGCCGGCAAAGCCCTTGTTCCCTCCTCCACCTGCCAATCCCGCCGCATCCACTCCAAACCCTTGATGGAAATACTCCTCGTAGCAGCCTCCACCGGCGCGGAATCGCCAACGTAGGCAGCGGGTGGGTCGGATGAGATAGAAGCGGCCTCGCCATCCGCCCGCTCCGTTTGCAGGGATTCCAAAACGCTCTCCACCACCCGTAAGAAGGCGCGGTCCGGGCTTTGCCAATGCGGATCGGTAACGGGAATCTGGCCTTCGGGCAGCACCTTTAGGTGGGCCAGGGGGGTATACTCCCAGGTACAGTCGCGCAGCAGCACGGGAAAAACCCGGGCCGTTCCCGCAGCAGCTCGGGCGAGGGCAATTTCGAGTTCCTTTTCGTAGGCAAAATCGGAAGCTAGGAAGTCGGCACTGAGCAGTAGGATGATGATGGGGGCCCGGTGCAGGGCCGCAAGTTGGGCGGCTTCCCGGTCGGTTCCCACCGCGATTTCAGCGTCGTGAAAAGCATCGATCAGCCCGAGGCGCTCGACGGCGGCAAGTTGGATGCGCAGGCGTTGGAGCAGCTCGTGATCGGCAGCGGCGTAGGCGATGTACACCTCGACGGGGCTAGTGGACATAGGTAAGGGGCTTTTGACAAATGTATCAAATTTTGCGCAGATGCCGTAGCCCCACCAAGCGCGGGGCAGGTCTAGGATTCCAAGTCCCGGAGCAGGGCCCGAGCGGCCTGGTGGTGGTTGGCCTGGGGTTGTGCCGTCAGAAAAAGCAGTTGTCGGCGACAAGCGGCGATCTCCCCCCGGGCCAGCTCGGCCAGCGCCAGGTACCAACGAATGCTGGCGAGGGTGGAGGCTTGGGTGTGGGGCAGGAGGGAGCGGAGTTGGGTGGACGCGGCTTCGTAACGGGCGAGGGCCAGTTGGACCGTCGCGGCGACCAGTAGGCTGAGGGTATCCTGGGGATGGCGGCGGTGGTACTGGGCAAAGGCGGCTTCGGCCCCGGCGAAGTCACCGGAGCGGTAGCGCGCTTCCAACTCCTCGGAGGCGGGGTGGCTCGTAACGGGCCAGGGGTGAACTTGGAAGTGCTGGGCAAACAGCGCCTCGGTGTCGAGGGGGGCGGGGAAGGCGTAGGGCAGCAGGGCGAGGGCGAGCAGGGCCGCCGCCAGGAGCCCGATGAGGGCGCGGAGTACCCGGCGGCGGCGCTGCTGCAATTGCTCCTTGGCGGCCAGCAGTTGCTGGCGCAGCGCTTCGATCTCCTGCTGTGGCTGGGGTTTGCCTCGGGCCATCAGAGCTAGCGCGCAATGACCAATTTCTGTACCTCTACCCCGTCGATGAGGACGAAATACACCCCATCCTCCAGATAGGAGATGTCGTGATAGCGCCGCCCCCCGGAGGTTTCAATCGCACCGACGCGCCGGCCCAGTAAATCGTACAATTCCAGATCGACGTACATGCCTTCTTCCCACACGATGGTCAGCTGATCCTGAGCGGGATTGGGGAAAATTTTGAGGCCGTAGCGCTGGACTTCCGCTACGTTGGAAATGACCGAATTACAGTATTCCTCACGCGGGTTGAGCTCGATGTAACCCTGAGGGGCCAGCGTTCGTCCGTCAAAGCCCGCGAAGTCGAGGGGGTAGCGCGTCATCCGGATAGTAAGGTTGTTATTGATGGCCAGGCTGTCGCCCTGGCTCACGGGGATACCACCCCGGAGTGGGGTCCGGTATTCCCAGACGATGTTTCTATCGGGGGTCATTTCGAAGGTGTAGCCAAAACGTCCCGAACAGATCAGGGTGTTGCCATTGGGCAAAAATTGAAAACTCGACAGACCGGTGGAAAACAAACGCTCCCGTACGGGATGCTCGTAGGTCAGGGCAAAGGCCGTGGGCCCCCAAACGCCATCGAGGTTTTGGTCGTATTTCCACTCGTACATGTTCCAGGGGGAAAAGAAGGCATGGGCGGTCGAGTAGTCCGCTCCGACGCGATTGTTGAAGACGGCGATCTTGTCGCGGTGCGGAAAGTTGGCGGGAATAAAGTCATCGACCCAATGGGCATCGTGTTGGTAAAACAGCATTTGATCGTCGACCGTCCCGGCGCGGTAAGCCGCCGGATTCCCGAGCCGGTACAAAAGGTCGCCACCGCGATTGGCCATCCCCCCACTGCTGCTCGCCGCTTCCTCAGTAGTCGTACTGTGGTCGATGATCCAAATCTCGTTGAACGTGGGAATGCTGATCATGATCTGGTCGAGGGTCGGATTGTAGTCGAGCGAATTGGCGTGCAACCAGTCCGCGGCACCCTCTTCGGTATCGTAGTTCAGGTCGATCAACTCGGGATGGTCGGCCACGACGCCAAAATTGTCTTTGGTCGCATCAAAATCCTGAATGAGGTGGTCCCAAACGTACCATTCCCAAACGATGGATTCGGTACTGGGGTCAAACTCAATAATTTTTTCGGGCCACAGTTCCCCCTCGGCCAGCTTGGCCATATCGCGGCCAGCCTGGATGGCTTCCTCTTCCGTCCGCAATTCCCAGGCGATCATCAGCACATTGCCATTTGGCATCGGTGCGATGTCGTGATGGAGGCGCTGGAGCGAGTCGTTGGCGGTAAAGGACCAGAGCAAGTCATTGTCCCAGGTTCTGCGTTCTACCGTGGCACCACCCCCACCGGCCCAGATGGGATTGCCCACCACCATGGAGGGCCGCTTGGTTTTGATCACGTCCCCATTCTCCATGATGTAAGCCGTATTCCCGGGGCGGAAATCCGCATCGTCCGTCCAGGTGTGGACGATCTCCCCACAGTTGTTGAGCAGGTAGACGTTGGGTTGATTGTGGGGGTAGATCAGATTGTAGCCATCCCAGGATTGGGAGGGTTTGTAGTACAACAGCCCTACCGTGGGCGCCTGGGCACTGAGCTGGCAGCCAAAGGCAAGGAGAAATAGAATGGTAAAAGTTTGTTTCATGGCTAGTTTGGCAAAATTTAATGTACGATTATTTTTTGTACCGATCGACGGCCATCTGCCGCCCGAAGCTCCAGGCAGTACAAGCCCGGTGGCCAGGTATCGGTAGCAATAAAACGCGGACTGGCCCCCATTCGCTCCGCGTGGTACTCGCGGCCGGTGCCATCAAAGATGCGTAGGGACAATTCGACCGCTTCGTCCCATTCCACCCAGAGCTGCCCCCGGGTAGGATTGGGGAACAAACGCAATCCGGTCCAGGCCGCCACTTCATTGGTGACCGTGCTGGGGTTGGACGCATAAATGGTACAGTCGTAGTCCAGGGGATTCAGTTCGATGGGGGCTCCGGGGGTGAGGTCACGATCTTCGAAGGCGGGATAGTCGGCAGGATAGCGGGTGACGCGGAAAGCCGCATTGCCCGCAATGGGGTAACCCTGAGGAATGGGACCGCCCTGTCGCACCGGATTGATGTACTCCCACACCTGCTGCCGATCCGGACCGACCTCAAAAAAGCGGCCATTGGTACCACTACAGATTAGGGTATTGCCGTTGGGCAGGCGTTGGGCGCCCGAAATCCGGGCGGAAAAAAAGCGTTCGCTTTCCGAGTCCCCGTAGGACCAATCGGGGGCCTCCGGGCCGTAGCTTTCCCCGGGGGCCAACAAGTAGCGGCCCTCCGCATCCACCGGGGGCGCGATGATTTCCACGGTAGAGAAATCGCCTTCCGGGCGACTCCGACCGTTATTAAACACCATCAGCTTCCCCCCATCCGGCCGATCCGCTTCAATCCAGTACACCGAGTGCTGCCCAAATAGGCGCCGATCCTCCATCGTCCCCCGATCGTAAGTGAACGGATTGCCCCAGCGGTAGAGCAAATCGCCCCCCTTCCCCCAGCGGCCACCCGTCGATGCAGCGGCCTCCTCGGTAATCGTGCAGTGATCAATGAACCAACATTACTCCCAATTGCAAATACTAAAGGCGCTCAGCTCCAGCTCGGCGTTGTAGGCAATAGAGTTGGCGTGTAGCCAGTCCTCCCCCCCAAAGTCGTTGCGAAAATTAAAGTCGATGCGCTCGGGATGATCCCGGACGATCCCAAAGTGATCCCGCTCGGGGTCGTAATCCTGGATGAGGTGGTCCCAAGCGTTCCATTCCCAAACGATTTCGGCAGGTCCTGCCCCCACGGGCCGCAGCTCTACGATGTGTTCCAACCAGATGCCATCGAGATCGAGCCGATCGGGATCGCGACCGGCCGCGATGGCCTCCTCCCGGGTCTTTTGCTCCCAGGCCAGGATCAGAACGTTGCCGTTGGGTAGGGGCTCGACGTCGTGGTGGTGGTGAAGGGTTTCGGTGGAATATTCGTAAAACCATTGCAAATTACCCTCCCAGCTGTACTGTTCGATCCGGCCACCGGTACCTCCCGCACTAAAACCGGAGGGAATGCGAGCCGTACGGAGCAGGTCCCCATTCTCGAGCAAGTAGACCGCCAGACCGGGATTGTATTCGCTCTGCCACTGGTTGACCACTTGTCCACAATTATCGATCAAGTAAGTCTCGGTGTGGCTGCTGGGAGCAAAGAGGGTGTATCCATTAAACGCCAGAGAGTCGTTTTGGTTAAGCCAGTTGGTTTGGGCTTGCGAATATCTAAAGTCCATTT
>CALCCH010000724.1 GCA_937899855.1 uncultured Saprospirales bacterium
TGGAGGCGTTGAAGATTTGCAGGGTCGTTTGGGGGGTGGCGCTACAGGCGCGGATCAGGTCATCGGTAAAGATGGCGTTGCCCGGCGCCACGTCGATCGAGGGGTCGGGTTGGGCTTGGATGACGAAGGGCAGGGTATCGCAGGGAGCGGTATTTTCGTAGAGCACCACCGAATAAATCAGGTCGCTCGTCGTACTGGGCAATTGGTAGGATACCGAAGAGCCCGCCGCGTCGATGACGTTGTCCTCGTTGAGGTCCCAGGAATAGTTGCCGCTGGGGTTGAGGGCAGAAAAGGTGACCAGCGTCTCCCCGCAGGGACTGAGGTCAGAGATTTGGATATCGCATTGGGCCCGCAGCGAGGTACTCCCCAGACCGATCAAGGTCCAGAGCAGAATGCTTTGTAGAAAATGTCGCATGAGATGTGTGTGTAGCTTTAGAAAAATTTATGACAGTCCATGGCCCGTTTGCTCGAACGGCCCTTTTTTCCCCCCAGCAATCCCGGGGCGTCGGAAAAATTCCAACGGAAGGCCAGCTCCAGCACCCCACCCGCCCGGGCTCCTACCCCGGTGGCATTGGCATCGTAACTCAGGCCAATAAACATCTGATTCTTCTTGGTCCGCGCCTTGGTCTTGGGCTCGATAAAGGTACCCACCGCCAGGATCAGCGCATTGGTGTGTTCGACGCCCGCAGCGGGCTGTTTGTTTTGGTAGAGCGCACCGACGTACACGCCATCGTAAATCAAGTAGCAACCCAAGGTGGTCACCACCAGATTTTGCCGCGCGCGCAGCAGTTGATCGCCCTGAATGTCGTATTTGAAGTTGGGAGAGATGGAGATGTTTTTCTTCCCATTGCTAAAAAACCAAATGGGAATCACCGAGCCCATGTGGACCGTGAGTCGGGGACTCACCCGGGTGTCCAGGTTCTGGAAAGACTCGTTGCCATTGTCGGGATTGAACAGGGAGGGGGCATGGTGCAAACTCATCCCCAGACTGTGGCGGGCATCCTTAAAACGCTTTTTACCCAGGTTGATATCCGAATCAAAACGCCAGACAAAGCCAAAGTCAAAATCCGTAAAGGCCACCCGATCGAGAATGGGGACGGCCGCAGTGGGATAGATGGCGCCGTAGAGTGGGTCGAGCTGATCCGAGAAGGTAATATTGGTCCAGTCGATGGTTCTTTGGACGTAGTGGCCCTGAATGCCGATGTGGATGTTGTGCCGGTCAAAGGGAATGATGTAGGCGTAGGATAGACCGATGCTGGTGGTTTCCAAGTCCGCCAGGCCTTGCTGGTCGCGAAACAAACTCAACCCGATCCCACTACTGAGATGGGGTTCCTGCAGTTCGAGGGTGAAGCCGTAGGTCCGAAACCCGCCATCGACGGTCAACCACTGCATTCGCGAAACC
>CALCCH010000725.1 GCA_937899855.1 uncultured Saprospirales bacterium
GCTGGGGCTCTTGGTTGTCGACCTAGAAGAAGCCATGAACCTCACGGAGGCACTAGAACTCACGGAGGAGCGGGCTGCCATCTGGACCGACTGCCCGGGGGAAATCGATGATGAGGGCTTGGTCAGTGCCTTTGAAAACGCTCAGCAAGCAATTTCCCTGGTCAACGAGATTCGGACGGACTTTTCCTCCGAAGATACCAAATTACAACTTTCGGAAAGGGCTAATGATCTGGTTGAGCAAGGTATTTATTTTGGAAATCGCTTGTACCAAAAAACCAAAGCCCCCAAGTTTCTTCAAGCGGCTTTTTCCTTCGCCGAAGGTAACAAAGCTACCCTACTGCACGAATTGGTACAGGAGGAACTGGCCAAGGGAAATGCGGGCATCCCCATTGAATTACTCGAGCAAGGCGCTGACCTGCGGGATGAAATGGCCTACTTTAAAAAGCAAATCCTTGAGGCAGACCAAAAGATCGCGGCAAAAAAACCGGAAGCCCAAGCACTACAAACTAGGAGCAACCAACTCTACGAACACGAAGAGGAAAACCGCCCCTGGGACGCCCAGCACGAACGCGACTATCCCAATTACTACCTGAAAAAATACCAAAATACCGCCCCCAGTATTGCGCAGCTGCAAGCGGAAGTGCTACCACCCCGTACGGCCATGGTAGAGTTTTTGGTGGGAGAAAAAGAAAGCTACGCCTTTTGGATCAGCCGCCGTGATTTTCGGGTCTATTCCCTGGGCCCCAGCGATAGCCTGATCCACCTGGTCCAGCAGCTCCGGGCCGACATCAGCCGCCGACCAAGCGGTGGTCAATTCAAAGCCAATTACCAAAGCTTTACCCACGGCGCCCACCAGCTCTACCAACTCCTGTTCGGCCCCGCCCCTATAGGCGACGCCGACATCGATCAACTGATCATCCTACCCGACGATATCCTCAGTCTGCTCCCCTTCGAAATCCTCCTCCAAGCACCCGCTCCCCCGGACCCGGTCGACTTTGGCCCCCGCAAGCTGGCCTACCTCTTTGAGGAGTACGACCTGAGTTACCACTATTCTGCCACCCTCTACACCACCCTCCGCCAGCAGCTACGCAGCGTGCCCGATAGCCTCGTCTTCGTCGGCTTCGCCCCGAGTTTTGGCGGCGAAGAAAGCGTAGCCTACCGCAGCTGCGAAGCGGACAACCTCTACAATCTCCAACACAACCGCGCGGAGGTGCAAGCCATCCAGCAAACCGTTGGGTGGCGAGCCATTGTCGGTGCCGAGGCCCAGCTCTAATCCTTCCGGGAGGAGGCCCAGCGCTACCGCATCCTACACCTTGCCGCCCACGCCTGTGTCGATCCAGAGACCGCCAGCCTCAGTAAGATTTACCTGAGCGACGACAACCTGACGCCCTTTGAGCTCAACAGCCTCCGGCTGCAAGCCGATCTGACGGTTCTGAGTGCTTGTAGTACGGGGAGTGGGCAACTGCGCAAGGGAGAAGGCGTGATGAGCCTGGCCCGAAGCTTTATGCTGGCCGGCAGTCCCAGCGTCCTGACCAGTCTTTGGTCGGTCGACGATCGGGCCACTTCGCAAATCATGGTGGAATATTACCGGGCCCTCAAGGAGGGGCAGCGCAAAGACCAAGCCCTGCGCGAAGCCAAACTGGCTTACCTCAATGGAGCGGACCGCTACGGTCGGCACCCCAGTTACTGGGCCGCCTTTGTCCAGTTTGGCGCGGTCGAACCCATTTTTACGACCGCCCCGAGCCCGCTCACCTACGCACTGGGGATTGGCCTGGTTCTTTTCGGGCTCTCGCTGCTCGGATGGTGGTGGCGTACGAGGGGAAAAAGTACCGGGCCCAGCCAGCACTAAGACCGCCGCAATTCTCGCTCCGCCCAGTCGGCGGCCATGGCTTCCAGATAGCTTGCGCCGTGCCGTAGGGCATCTTCCAAATCTCGGGCGCGATCCAGGACACTGTAAGCCGCCCGGATGCCCTGCGCCCGCAATTGCTCGGGACTCAATTGATTGGAGCCCACCAGGGCGATCATTGGTTTTTGAGCGGCGCGGCAGTAGTCGGCCACCCCCTGCACGACCTTACCTTGTAAAGAGGAGGCATCCAGTCGGCCCTCGCCACTGATGACCCAGTCGGCACGGGGCAGTTGTTGGGCCAGCTGGGTAATTTCGGCGATGGTGGCAAAGCCCCGTCGCAATTCGGCGGGCAGTAGGCCCAGTAAGCCGGCACTGATGGCTCCCGCTGCGCCACCACCGGGCACTTCACCCACTTGTCGTCCGTTGTAATCGCTGATTTTTTGGGCAAAATGACGCAGTCCTCGATCGAGGATTTCGACCTGCTCGGCTTGGGCCCCTTTTTGCGGGCCGTAGGTATAGGCGGCTCCCCGTGGGCCGTACATCGGATTTTGAACGTCGCACAATAGGTAAAAGTGGACGCCCTCCAGCGAGCGCAGTTGGCGGTCGTCGATGCGATCGACGGCGGATAAGTTGCCTCCGATGGGGGCCAGGACCTTTCACTCGCGATCCAAAAGGCGGTAGCCCAGGAAGTGGGCGATGCCCATCCCCGCCTCGTTGGTGCAGCTGCCCCCCAGAAATAAGTAAATGTGGCGCAGGCCGCGGTCGAGGGCGTCGGCGATCAGGGCGCCGGTTCCCAGGATGTGGGTTTGGAGTGGATTGCGCACCTCCTTGGGGAGGTGAATGATGCCCGACGCTCGGGCCAGCTCGATGAAGGCCTGGGAGCCGTGGTAGGCATAAGCTGCGCGTCGAGGACGACCGAGGGGGTCCGGTACGGTTCGCTCGATTTGGGTGAGGGGGAGGTGGTGAGTGAGGATATCCAGGGAGCCATCTCCGCCATCGGCCAGGGGGTGTAATAAAAATTTTGCGGCGGGAAAGCTCGATTTTATCCCCTTTTGGATTGCTTTCGCCACTTGTTTTGCTGTTAAAGTACCTTTAAACTTGTCTGGGGCAATCAAAATTGTCATAAAATCATTATATTTAGGCTTGAGAGTAAAAACCAAGAGTAATTTCCAACTGTCACATGGCAATTTACAACATTTAAGTAAGCCCTCTTGCTCCACTTTTTACCCTTAATGCTATTATAATGACAAGTCCCTTTTAAAAAGGGTACAGGTAACGATACTATCAATAAAAAGACTTATGAAAAATCGTTTCGGTTTTGACTTCTCCCCTTTTTGGGAGAACCCACTCGTAGCTATGATTGTGGGTACGGTCGTTCTACCGCTAGCGTTGGCCAGCAGTCTCTCCCTGGCCATTGGCGCCACCGTCGGATCTCCCGGCCTGCTTTTTCCAAGTCTTCTCACTGCGCTTGTCTCCATTACCCGTATCCATTTTCTAACCATCATACCAAAAAGTATCAACGTGGGGGAGTACCCCCTAGGAACTCCACTCAGTGGTTACGCTGCTGGGAGTGCCCGAGCAATCGTGCCCCGGAATAAAAAATTTGAAAACCTTAAAGAGTATTATATGCTGTCATTATAAAGACTGCCCGGACCCATAGGTTTCCCAACTGGAATCGGCCTCGCTGGACGAAAACCACCTCGGGAGCCAATATTGGGAAAGCTCGGCGAAGACTTGCGTGAAGAAGGAACCATTGCTACTTACCTGCCGTCTCTCGCCCTGAGAGATTCTCACCAATCTAGCCGAGCTTCCGGGCGTTTTTTGACGGCACATTCGCCACCAATGAAAAAGCCCGACCTTTCTGTAGAGAGGTCGGGTTATTTTTTGGCTTCGTGTAGTGGGAAATGATCCGGTTTAGCTCAATTTTTTCTGTACCAAATAGTAAAAGGCTGCACGGTTTTTCATCTTGACGGGCGACATTTGCTGCGCAACGGCCTGAATGGCGGCTTCCGCACGCTCCTTGTCATTGATCCCCAGTTTTTTGACGACGAAATTGCGACGTACCGTTTCCAACTCAGCGGGGTCACTGCCCGATACGAGAATCGCATCTTTGTTGTCGACGATGAGTTTGAGGCGATCCACCAAGGTATCCAGCAAATCGTGATCGATGTCGCTGACGCCGACCTCCCGCAGTTGGGCTTCGGCAGTAGCTTTGAGTTTGGCTAATTTTTCTGCTAATTCACTCATAATATTCAGATTTGGTTTAGGAAAGCCGGAAAATACAAATTGTACGCCATTTGCCAAGGGCTTGCGTATCAATAAAAGAGGGCTATTTGGCCCCTTGATTAAAGGTTTAAACGCTGCGTACCCGAAATTTTTGTCCCCAACTGCGGGCGCTACCGGAGAATGGTTATTTTTGTTTTCGAGCCGTTCCACATTCACCCAAAAGTACAGCAGCCGATGAAAAAAATATTCCCCCGTTTATTTAAGGTCCTGGGCCTTCTGCTCCTATTCCTCGCGGTCGTACTGGGCGTGGTGGCCTACCGCAGCATCAAGTATCCCACCTTTTCCCTGCGAGTGGACCCCCAACATTTTCCCGAGGTCCAGACCGCCGCGGACCTCGACTCCCTCGCCAAACTCTTGTTGGCCGAGATGAGCTTCGAAGAAAAGGTCGATCAGATGTACGGCGAAAAGTTTTTCCAGGCCCCCAAGTTCCTACTCAACGTCCTGGCGCGCAAGCGTTTTCCCCACGTTTATGTCGGTGGCAACGAACGCCTGCACCTGCCCCCTTGGGTCCTCTCGGACGGTCCTCGTGGAGCACGGGTACTCAAAGCCGGTGTCAATAGCGTCACCACCTTCCCCGTAGCGATGGCCCGGGGCGCCAGCTGGGACCCCGATCTGGAGCGGCAGATCAATGAAGCCATCGCCATCGAGATGCGCGCCAACGAAACCAATTACGCGGCGACGCCCTGTATCAACCTGCTCCGGCATCCAGCCTGGGGTCGGGCCCAAGAAACCTACGGGGAAGATCCCTGGCTACTGGGAGAGCTGGGCTTGGCCGCCGTACGGGGGCTGGAAAAGCATCGGGTGATGGCCTGTCCCAAGCACTTTGCGCTCAATAGCCTGGAAAATTCCCGTTTTGTCGTCGACGTCAAAGCGGACGAACGCACCCTCCGTGAGGTGTACCTGCCCCACTTTAAAAAGGTTATCCAGCAGGGCAAGCCCGCCTCCCTCATGAGCGCCTACAATAAGGTAAACGGAGCCTACTGCGGCGAAAACGAATACCTCCTCGAACAGATTCTGCGTCGGGAGTGGGGCTTTGAAGGTTTCGTCAGCTCGGATTGGGTGGCGGGTACCCACGATGGAGTGGCCAGCGTCCGGGCGGGTTTGGATGTCGAAATGCCCTGGCAACAAGCCTATACCTACGATGCCCTCCAACGGGGGCTGGACGATGGTGCGATCACCGAGGCGCAGCTTGATCGACTGGTCCTGCGCAGTCTCCAAACGCGACTGCCCTACGCCTTCGCCGAGGATATCCAGTCCTACGACGAGACTCAACTCAAAAAGCCCGCCCATGTCGAGCTCGCTCGTCGGGCGGCGGAGGAAAGTATGGTTTTGCTCAAAAATGAATCCGTCCTGCCCTTTTCCGCTGAGTCGGGCAAAACCATTGCCGTCATTGGTGCCCTGGCCGACTTGGAGAATACCGGCGATCACGGCAGTAGCGATGCCACCGCTCCTTACGTCGTGACGCCCTACGAAGGTTTGCGGCAGTACCATGCGGAGCGCGGCAACGAGGTACTGCTCGATACGGGTTCCGACTTGGCGGCCGCCCAGCGTTTGGCGAAGCGGGCCGATCAGGTGGTCGTCGTGGTGGGGTATACTTTTGAGGAAGAAGGGGAGTACATCCAGTTTGATCAGGAAGCCATCCGGGCCTCGGCCGAGGCGGGGCGGCTGGTGGGCAGTAAGGGTACCGGGGGCGATCGGATTCGACTCCAACTACTGGAGCGCGATGAAGAATTGATCCGTGGCCTAGCCCCCCTCAACGAGCAACTCGTAGTCGTTTACGTCGGTGGCAGCGCCATTGACCTGTCGGGCTGGGTGGCGGAAGTACCGGCAGTTCTATTCGCCTGGTACGCGGGTATGGAAGGGGGCAATGCCCTGGCGAGAATCCTCTACGGAGCGGTCAATCCCAGTGGCAAACTGCCCTTTAGCATCGCCCGTGATCCGGCGCACTATCCTCCCTTTCAAGCCTACACCACCTCGATCGACTATGGCTACTACCACGGGTATACCCTCCTGGACAAAAAGGGACTCGAAGCGGCTTATCCCTTCGGTTTTGGCAAGAGCTACACGACTTTTTCGCTCGCCGAGGCAGTACTGACTCCCGAAGAGCACCAACTCGGTATTCGGGTGCTGGTTCGCAATGATGGGGCCCGAGCGGGGGCGGAGGTGGTCCAGGCCTACGTCGGTTTTCCCGGGTCCGCGGTCGATCGTCCGGTAAAGCTGTTGCGGGCCTTCGAAAAGGTAGCGCTGGCGGCGGGAGCGCAACGGGAGCTACAACTGTACATTCCTTACGAGGACCTGACTTGGTACAACCCGGAGCGCGGGGCCTGGGAGCTGGAGGAGTTGGACTACGAATTGTACCTGGGGACCAGTTCCGCCCGGGAGGATCTCCAATTGTTTAACTTTCGACTGCCCATTCCCGAGTAAGCCCCCGCCACTAGCGCACAACAAACCAAGCAGATTTAAACCATGGCAAAAACACGCTTGAAGCACCATACCCCCAGCTACGCCGATGCGATCGGAAATTTTGGCTTGGCCTATCACCTCGAAATGGTCAAGGACCGCGAACGGGTGGGGCAGATCAAAAAGGCCCTGGACCGTGTCCTGATGGAGGATGGCCTGCACTGTGAATTGGGCGCTGGCACCGGCCTCTTTGCGATCTACGCTGCGCAGCGTTGTCGGCGGGTCGTGGCGGTGGAGCGGGATCCCCAGTTGGCCCGGATCGCCCGGGAAAATATTGCGGCCGCCGGGCTCTCCGATCGGGTTGAAGTTCTGGAGTTGGATGCGCTGGATTATTTTCCGACGGAAAAATTTGACAGCCTCTTGGTGGAGATGATGTCCATCTGGTGTATCAACGAGCCCCAGGTCGAGGTCATGGCGCACGCTCGGCAGCATTTGCTGCACCCGCAAGGACGGCTCGTTCCCAGCGAGATCATCAATCTGGTGGAGTTGGGACATTACGATTACCGGGTCGAAGGCATCACCTGTCGGGCTTCGATTCCGCAGTTCACTGGTGTACTGGCTCCCCGTATCCACAGCGGCAGCCAGGTTTTTCAACGACTGGATTTTCAGCAGGTCGTCGCCTGGTCAGGAGAAAAGGAAATTGAGGTGGAATGCCTACTGAGTGGCCCCGTCAATTGCGCGCGCCTGAGTAGCTTGGTACAGTTGACCGAAGGAGTGGTTTTTTATTCTACCGATAGTCTGATGCCGCCTACCATCGTTCCCCTAGCCGAGGAATGTTACCTGGCCGCTGGGGAGCGCGTTTATTTTGGCGCTGCTTTCAATTGGCGCAGCAACCTGGATGATAGTCGCTTTTGGATCAGGAAGAAAAGTTGACTTCCCGTCCGCGTTTCCACACGCGAGCTGCTTGCATACTGCCCTGGTGGTACAGGATTTCGCGGTAATCTGCCGTGGGAAAGGCGACGATATCGGCCAAAAGGCCCTCCGACAAACGCCCCCGATCGTTCCGTCCGAGTGCGGCGGCGGCCCGGCAGGTCAGCCCCGCCCATACTTCGGCGGCGCTCAACTTTTCGTAGCAACTCAGGATGGCGGCTTGGGCGAGCAATTGTCCCTGTGGCGCACTGCCCGGATTCCAGTCGCTGGCGATGGCCAGAGAGGCTCCTCGATCGAGGAGCCGCCGGGCCGGAGTAAAGGCACAACCCAAGCCGATGGAAGCCCCCGGTAGGGCCACCGGGACGACCGTCGATTGCGCCAGGGCCTCGATTTCTTTTTCCCCACTGACCTCCAAATGATCCACACTCCGCGCCCCACAAGCAATGGCTACGGCACTCCCTCCCACCGTAAATTGATCGCCGTGGACGCAGAGGTCAAAGCCCCGCTCTTTCAATGCCCGCAAGTAGGCGGTCGCGGCGGCTGGGCTAAAGGCGCTTTTTTCGATAAAAATATCAAAGCGTTGGGCCAGGGATTCCTTGCGGACCAGGGGGACGAGCGCTTCGAGCAAATGGTCGAGGTACATCGATTCCGTTCCGTCAAAATCGCGGGGTACCATGTGGGCCGCCAGACAAGTGGCCAGGACGTCACAGGGCTGGGCTTGGCCCACCGATTGGATGGCGCGGAGCATTTTACATTCCTCGTCGACACGGAGCCCGTAGCCACTCTTGACCTCCACCGTCGTAATGCCACTGGCCAGCAGGGTTTCCAGTCGCGGTAGCAGCAGGGCTTCCAATTGGGCCTGGCTCGCGTTGCGGGTGTGCTGGACCGTACTCCAGATGCCTCCGCCCGCCGCGGCGATCTCCAGATAGCTTTTACCGTTGTTGCGGGCCGCAAAATCGCGGGCGCGACTGCCCGCAAAACAGAGGTGGGTGTGGGCATCAATCAAACCGGGTAGCGCCACCAGGGGCTCATCCAGTCGGACGACCTCCAGCTGGTCGCTGCGGTACGTACGGTAGAGTTTATCAAAAGGGCCCACGGCTTCCAGCCGTTCCCCCTTCATCAGCAGACCACCTTCCTGGATGAGCTCCAGTTGTTCGTCGCGCCAGGCCCCCCGCAGGGGAACCCGACTCAGGGGAAGCACTTGCCGAAAGGGGCCGAGGAGTCGGAGGGTACGTTCCATATTAATCGGTAAAGAGTTGATTCAATAATTGATCGTCGACCAGATTGGGCAGGGTTACTTGTAGTCCGGGGCTGCGCTCCATCTCCCGGCGAATGGTAAAATTGGCTTCGGGGTTGCGGGCCCAACTGCGGCGGGCCAGCCCGTTGTTGACGTCGTAGAAGAGCATGCGCTCCAGGCGTTGTTCGGCGCTTTTGCTACCATCCAGCAGCAAACCAAAACCTCCGTTGATCACCTCACCCCATCCAACCCCGCCACCATTGTGGATCGATACCCAGGTGGCGCCCCGAAAACTGTCTCCGATGACGTTGTGGATGGCCATATCGGCGGTAAACTTACTGCCGTCGTAGATGTTGCTCGTCTCGCGATAGGGCGAATCCGTACCGCTTACGTCGTGGTGATCGCGACCCAGTACGATCGGGGCACTCAGCGTCCCCGCCGCGATGGCCCGGTTAAAAGCCCGGGCGATCTTGATCCGGCCTTCGGCGTCGGCGTACAAGATCCGCGCCTGTGAGCCAACCACCAATCGGTTGGCCTTGGCCTCGCGAATCCAGCGAATGTTGTCTTCCATCTGTTGTTGGATCTCGGGGGGGGATTGGGCCTTGATGGCCTCCAGCACTTCGGCTGCGATCTGATCCGTCCGGTCCAGGTCCGCAGGATCACCCGAGGTACACACCCAGCGAAAGGGACCAAAGCCGTAATCAAAGCACATGGGCCCCAGGATGTCCTGGACGTAGGAGGGGTAGCGAAAGTCGTTTTGGTTGTCGGCCATCACGGCCGCTCCGGCGCGGGAGGCTTCTAGTAAAAAGGCGTTGCCGTAATCAAAAAAGTAGGTCCCCCGTTCGGTATGGCGATTGATGGCGGCGGCGTGGCGACGGAGGGAGTCCTGGACTTTTTCCCGAAAGGCCGCGGGATCCGTCCGCAGTAGGGCGTTGGCTTGCTCGTAACTCAAACCGGCCGGATAGTAGCCTCCCGACCAGGGATTGTGCAGCGAGGTCTGATCCGAACCCAGCTGTACAAAGATGTTTTCCTCCGCAAACCGTTCCCACACGTCCACCACATTGCCCTGGTAAGCAATCGAAACCACCTCGCGGTCGACCTGCGCTCGGCGGACCCGGTCCACCAACTCGTCCAAATCGCTGATCAATTCGTCTACCCAGCCCTGTTCGTGGCGCTTCTGTGAAGCTTGCTGGTTGACCTCGGCACAAATCGTGATACAGCCCGCGATATTGCCCGCCTTGGGTTGGGCCCCACTCATGCCGCCCAGTCCCGCCGTCAGAAAAATTTTGCCCGCCGGGCTATCTCCCGGGGCCAACGTCTTGCGGAAGGCATTCATCACGGTGATGGCGGTCCCGTGGACGATGCCCTGGGGGCCGATGTACATGTAGGAACCCGCCGTCATCTGTCCGTACTGCGTCACCCCCAGGGCGTTGAAGCGCTCCCAGTCGTCGGGGCGCGAGTAATTGGGAATCATCATGCCGTTGGTGACCACCACGCGGGGGGCTTCCGGGCTGGAGGGGAATAGTCCCATCGGATGACCCGAGTAGAGGTGGAGGGTCTGTTGGTCCGTCATTTCGGAGAGGTAGCGCATGGTGAGTAAGTATTGCGCCCAGTTTTGGAAAACGGCGCCATTGCCGCCGTAGGTGATCAGTTCAAGGGGGTGTTGGGCAACGGCGGGGTCGAGGTTGTTCTGAATCATCAGCATGATGGCGGCCGCCGCCGGACAACGCGCCGGATAGGCGGCGATGGGACGGGCGTGCATGGGGTAGCTGGGGCGAAAGCGGTACATGTAAATGCGACCGTAGGTCTCCAGCTCCGCCGCAAACTCCGGGGCCAGGGTGGGATGCCAATCGCTGGGAAAATAGCGTAAGGCATTCTTTATTGCCAATATTTTTTCTTCCTCAGTTAGAATTTTCTTGCGTTGAGGAGCTCGATTAAAACCATTTGGAATAGGACGGGCAGCGGGCAGCGTCGCGGGAATACCCGTTTGGATGGCCGCGCTAAATTGCGTATCGGTTGGAATCATGACGAGAGATTTTAGTAGACTTCAAAAGAATGGTAGTGTGCACCACGATCGCTTCGGCGACGGGGTGGGGGGGGAAGGAGGATCCGGCTTTGGATGAGGGCCCGGGCCTTCTGGATATCTTCGGCAATGATGCGATCTTTTTCGGCGAAGGGGATGGCCGCGCGAATTTGCCGGTGGGCTTTTTCCAGTAGGCGGGAAGTTTTGAGCGGGCGTTGGAAGTCCAGGGCTTGAGTGGCGCAGAGGAGCTCGATGGCCAAGATGTGTAGGACATTGCGACAGACCCGTAGGGCTTTGCGGCCGCCGATGGAGCCCATACTGACGTGGTCTTCCTGCCCCAGTGAGGTGGGGATGCTATCCGCGCTGGCGGGAAAACAGAGGCCCTTGTTTTCGCTGGCGAGGGCTGCGGCGGTGTACTGTAGGAGCATAAAACCGGAGTGGACGCCCGTGTTACGCAGGAGGAGTTTGGGCACCTCCTCGGTGCGGCCTTCCAGAGAGAGGTAGGCCCGCCGATCGGAGATGTTTCCAATTTCGGAGGCGCCCAAACAAGCGTAATCGAGGGGTAGGGCAAGGGGTTGGCCGTGGAAATTGCCTCCGCTGATGGTCAGTCCCTGGTCAAAGACCACGGGATTATCGGTGACGGAGTTGATTTCAATTGCGACGGCATTTTTGAGCTGGAGCCAGGCTTGTCGAGAGGCGCCGTGTACCTGAGGAACACAGCGCAGGGAATAGGGGTCTTGTACTTTTTGACAATTTTCGTGCGCCTTCATGATTTGGGATTGACCCAGGAGGCGGCGGACGTTTTGGGCAACGTGTTGGTTGCCGGGGTGGGGGCGGGTTTGGTGAAGCCGTTCGTCGAAGGGGGCGGCGGAACCCCGGAGGCCCTCGATCATGAGTGCGGCATTGAGATCGGCGTGGGCCAGGCAGTTGTACATTTCGTCGACCACCAAAATGGCGTGGGCGGCGATAAATTGGGTCCCGTTGATGAGGGCCAGTCCGGCTTTGGGGCCGAGCTGGAGGGGAGGCAGTTGAAATTGCTGCAAGACCTGGGCGGTGGGCAGTACTTGGTTCCGGTAGCGAACTTTTCCTTCGCCGATGAGGGGAAGGAAGAGGTGGGAGAGGGGAGCAAGGTCGCCGGAGGCCCCCACGGAGCCCTGTTCGGGTACGATCGGCAGTACGTCCTGCTCCAGGTGCCACAGAATGCGATCCAAGACTTCGGGAGCGATACCAGAATAGCCCTGGGCCAGGGCGTGGACCTTTAGTAGCAGCATCAGGCGAGTCAGCTCGGGACTGAGGGCTTCGCCCACGCCGACGCTGTGGCTCAGGAGGATATTGCGTTGGAGTTCGCGGGTTTGGTCGGGGCTGATGATGGTATGACAGAGGGGCCCAAAGCCGGTGTTGATGCCATACACGGCGGCTTCGCCCCGGGCGATGGTGGCGACCGTGGCGGCGGATTCGTGGATGCGACGGCGGGTGGCAGTCGTGAGCACGGCCCGTTCGGTACCGCGTGCGATGCGGAGGGCTTGTTGAATGCCGAGTTCCTCTTTTCCGTATCTGAACATGCGATGACTGGTTTGTTCCAAAATATGACTACATTTGATACGTAACAAGACCATTTTAAGCACCTAATGATAACTCCTGGTAATCAAATCGAATTTCGACACTTTCAATACTTTCTGGCGGTGGCGGAGGAGCTGCATTTTCGCCGCGCGGCGGAGCGTTTGTACATTTCCCAACCCGGTTTGAGTCGACAGATTCGGCAGATGGAGGAGCGATTGGGGGTACAATTATTTGAGCGGCACAATCGGCGGGTGGTGTTGACTCCGGCGGGGGCCTACCTCACGGGGGAGATGGAGGCCCTTCTGGAGAACGTTGAGCGCATCGTGGAGCATGCGCGTTTGATCGATCGGGGAATGAAGGGGACGGTGCGGATTGGCTACGTGGGTTCGGCGATGCAGCAGGTCATCCCGGAGCTCTTGCTGCGTTTTCGCGACAGCTATCCGCAGATTCAGTTTTCGCTCAAGGAGTTGGACAATTATCCGCAACTAGAAGATTTACTTTTGCAAAAGCTGGACGTGGGTTTTGTCCGGCTCAACGAGGTGCCGGAGGGTTTACAGTTGCGCAGGGTATACGAAGAGACCTTTTCGATTGTGCTGCCGCTGGATCACCCCCTCGGAGCGGCCCAATTCGAGGATTTGGCCCAGCTGCGGGAGGAGCCCTTTATTTTTTTCGAGCGCAGCTACAGCCCCACTTATTACGGACGGGTCATGAGTATTTTTGAGGACAGCGGTTTTTCGCCCCGCGTTTCCCACCGCACCGTTCACGCCAATACGATCTTCCGACTGGTTGAAAATCACTTTGGGATTTCGATCGTTCCCACCTCCCTCAAGTTGGGCTACGACCTGCGGGTAAAATTTATCGAACTGCGCGACATCCCCCAGCGCACCAACCTGTTTATGGTTTGGAACCGCAGCATCCGCAATCCC
>CALCCH010000726.1 GCA_937899855.1 uncultured Saprospirales bacterium
GTGGGTGACGGTTACGGGGCCGCCCTTGGCGATTTGCTTTTTAAACAGGGGAATGACCGAGCCGTTTGCGCCCAGGACGTTGCCAAAGAGGGAGGTGATGAATTGGGTCCGCTGGCTGCCCCGCCGGAGCTGGCGATCGAGCGATTGTACGTAGATTTCGGCCAGTCGCTTGCTGGCGCCCATGATGCTGGTGGGGTTGACCGCCTTGTCGGTACTCACGAAGACGAAGCGTTGGCAATCGTACTGCACCGCGAGGTCGGCTAGGGTTTGGGTACCGAGCAGGTTGGTCCGCAGGGCCTCCTGCGGATGTTTTTCCATCAGGGGGACGTGTTTGTAGGCCGCGGCGTGGTAGACGAGGTCGGGACGGTAGTCGCTAAAGATCTGCTGCATCCGCTTGGCGTCGCGGACGTCGCCGATGACCGTGGTGTAATTTTCAAAGCGAAAGATGGACCGAAATTCCAACTCCAAATTGTGGAGGGGCGTCTCGGCTTGGTCGAGTAAAATGAGGCGCTGGGGTTCAAACTGGATGACCTGTCGTGCGATTTCACTGCCAATTGATCCCGCCGCCCCCGTCACCAAAATAGTCTTGCCGCGCAGTTGCGCCCGGATTTTTTCAACGTCCAATTTGATGGTATCCCGCTGGAGCAAATCCTCGATCCGCAGCTCGCGAATTTGGCGAAAACTCAACTCCCCGTTGATCCACTTGTCCATCGGCGGGACGTGGAGTACCTTCACCTTGTGCTGGAGGCATTGCTCCGCAATTTCCTGCTTTTGCGGCGCCGATAGGTCGATCGTGGAGATGACCAGGACGTCGGGTTGGGAGCTCATCAAGAAACGTCCGAGCTGCCGGGCCGGGTAAATGGGAACGCCCAGGAGTCGCTTCTTGCGGAGGGTCGCGTCGTTGTCGAAAAAGGCGATGACCTGGTAATTGGTACCCCGGTCGCGATCGAGCGTCTGTTTGGTCACCACCCCCGCCGAATCGGCACCGTAGATGGCCACCCGGCGTTTGTCCTTGTTGTGGTTGCGCAGTTCCAGGTAGAGGATTTTGACCATGGCCCGGTAACTGGTGAGGAGGAAAACGCTGACGAAAAAGTCGATGAGTAGAATGGAGAAGGGGAGGACGTAATCGGTGGTAAAGTAGAAGCTGACAAAATTGAGGAGGCCGAGTAGGGCACTGCTGGTACTGATGGCCAAAAAGAGGCGTTGGGCATCTTCGATGCTGGTCTGAAAAATGATGCCCGAATAGGTTTTGTAAGCCAAAAAACTCAGCAGGCGCAGCCCCATGAGAACGGGAACGCCCGCGTACAAAAAGCGGTATTCGATTTGGTCGAGGTCAAAGTTGAAACGCAGCAGATTGGCGAGGGCGAGGGAGAGCAAGCAGGTTCCCAGGTCGATCAATAATATGCCCCATCGCGGAAGATTCAACAATTGCTCGGTATTTATCGGTGGTTAAGAGGTCCAGAGTTTGGCCAGGGTTTTCCAAATGATTTTGACGTCGGTGCCCAAGCTGCGCTCCTGGATGTAACGCCGACTTAGGGCCAGCTTTTGGGGCAGAATGTCCTGGATATAAGTCTGCTCCGGGTTGCTGCTTTGCGCCAGGAGTTCGCCCTCCTGAAGGTACTCCAAGGTCGCGTAGTCGGTCAGACCGGGCCGGACCCGTAGCGTTTGTTTTTCCTCCTCCGTAAAATGCTGAACGTAATGCGGCACTTCCGGTCGTGGCCCCACGATACTCATATCGCCGATCAGGATGTTCCACAACTGGGGCAGCTCATCCAGGCGGCAGCGGCGGAGAAAATGGCCGATTGGCGTAATGCGTTGATCCGTCGATCCCAAACTCAGCAGCCCTTCGCGATCCGAAGCCGGACGCATCGTCCGAAATTTATACAGGCGAAAAGGTTGTTCCCCTTTCCCAATCCGCTCCTGCTCGTAAATCACCCCGCCCCGAGAATCCAGTACGATGGCCAGGGCGATGATCAGAAGGAGGGGCCACAAGACTAAGAGGGCCGCACTCACCAGCAGCAGATCGAGCGCGCGTTTCATTCGGTCACTTCGCTTGGAATGATGAGGGGAAGGGTTTCGCGTTCGGTCGATTGTCCAACCGCACTCACCACCCGACCGACGTTGGCCTCACTCAGGTCGTAGTACACGGGCAGGGTGATTTCCCGATGCCAGGCATCGCGGGCCACGGGGAAATCTTCCATGCGGTAACCGCGCTTTTTATATACCGTGAGTAGGGGCAGGGGTTTGTAATGGACGTTGACGCTGACCCCAAGGGCAAAGATCATCCGGATGATGTTGTTGCGCTCCTCGAGGCTGATGTCGCGGATCCGCAGTAGAAAAAGGTGGCAGGAGGATTCCTTATCCGCGCTGTGGAAATGGGGCAGTTCCGCCCGGTCGTAATTTTCCAAAGCCTCGACGTACTGCTCCATGATCTGTCGCCGCCGCGGCAGGGTATCCTCCCGGTACCGGCGGATTTCCACCAGCCCCATCGCCGCCAGGACGTCCGGCATGTTGCATTTGTAGCCCGCTTCCACCACGTCGTATTCCCAGGCGTTGGTCCCCAGCTTGGCCAGGGCGTCCTTGCTCTGTCCGTGGAGGGAGCGCACGTTGAGGAGTTGGTACAACTGATCGTTGTCGAAGGGAGCGGGCATGTTGAAACAGATGGCACCCCCCTCCGCCGTGGCGATGTTCTTGACCGCGTGAAAGGAGAACACCGCCGCATCGCACCAGCTCGCCGCCGAGCGTCCCCGGTAGCGCGCACCAATCGAATGCGCCGCATCGGCGATCAGGGCGATCCGCCCGAGCTGTTCCTGCACCTCATTGTCGGCCCTGAAGCGGCGCATAACCTCTTCGCTTTCGATGATTCGCCACAGGTCGAGGTAGTCGGCGGGCAATCCCCCGAGATCGACGGGGACGATGACCTTGGTCCGCTCGGTAATGGCGGCGGCCACCTGCTCGGGGTCGATGGTGAGGGTATCGGGTAGGACGTCGACCATCACGGGGCGGGCCCCACAGTGGAGGACCACATTGGCGGTGGCGCAGTAGGTGTAGGCGGGGATAATTACCTCATCGCCTTCGCCCACGCCCAACCAGCGCAGGAGCAGCTCCAGCCCCATGGTGGCCGAGCTGACGCAGAGGGCCCGGGGGATTTGACTGAGCTCGGCGACCTCCTTCTCCAGGCTCTTGGTGACGGGCCCGGTGGTGATCCAGCCGGATTCGAGGACTTCGCGGACGGCATCGATGGTGGCCGCGTCGATTCGGGGGGGCGAAAAGGGAATTTTGTGCATCCGATTAAAATTTGGACAAATTTACGGTATAATGTCGAATCTAGCACGGCCAAAGGGGGATGGAGTGGGGGTGGGCAAAAAATATTTCCCCAGCTGACTTGTTTATTTAAAAGCTATCTTCTATATTTGCAATCCGGTTGAAAGTAGCCGAGTATAATATCGCGGAGTGGAGCAGTTGGTAGCTCGTCGGGCTCATAACCCGAAGGTCGTAGGTTCAAGTCCTGCCTCCGCTACAAGGAAAGCCTGTAAGTCGTTGACTTACGGGCTTTTGT